>JBBIIW010000032.1:0-14183 GCA_037446305.1 Candidatus Rokuibacteriota bacterium | reverse complement strand
GCCTCGGCCGCGGCACGCGCCACCTCGGCAGCGGCGCGCGTCTCGATCCGGCCGCTGGTCTCGATGGCCCGGGGTGCGATCGGCCCCGGGCGCCCCAGCAGCCAGGCGCCGGCGCCGAGGGCAGCCAGGGTCAGGATCGCCAGCAGGATCGCCGCAGGTCGTTTCACGTCGCTCGCGCTCCGTGCGGGAGGCCGCCCTCTCTTCGTCCTGGCAGGGCAGGTTCAGGAAGCAGGCCAGGCCCTCGCGCAGGCAACCGTCGGCCGCGAGCAGGCCGATGAAGCCGCCGAACTCGCCCGTGTTCGACAAAATGTCAGACCGACGGTCAGGTCCCGCGACCGCCACCGGGAAGCATCGACACCCACGTTCGGGCGGCGGCCGACGGACCAGCGCGGGCGCTGAAGCCGGCGACTCAAGAAAATGCCCCGCGCGTCTCATGGATTCCGCCCGCCGTCGCGCGTGGAATCACGATGGCGGGGTTTTCCTCTGACGGAGGCCGAGCGAGGGAGGGCACCCGGATGACGTTCACGCGGCGTGACTTCATCAAGCGTACGGGGACCGGGGCCGCCGTCGCGGCCACCGTCGGCACCGAGGCGGTCCCCGCCGAGGCGTATCAGGCCGAGCTCAAGACCAGGGGCACCCGGGCCGTCAATTCCATCTGCTACTACTGCGCGGTCGGCTGCGGCATCGTCGCCTCCGTGGCCGACGGCAGGGTCGTGGCCATCCAGGGCGACCCGGAGCATCCGATCAACCGGGGGGCCCTCTGCTCGAAAGCGCAGGCCTACATCCAGGTCCTCGAGCACCCGCATCGGCTGACGAGGGTCCTGTACCGGGCGCCGGGCGCCCGGGAGTGGGAGGCCAGGCCGCTCGACTGGGCGATGGCCGAGATCGCCCGGCGGGTCAAGGCCACGCGCGATGCCACCTTCACCGAGACCGAGGACGGCGTGACCGTGAACCGGACGGAGGGGATCGCCATGCTCGGCTCGGCCGTCATCGCCAACGAGGAGTGCTACCTCCTGGCCAAGCTCATGCGGGGGCTCGGCGTCGTCTGGCTGGAGCACCAGGCGCGTATCTGACACTCCCCCACGGTGCCCGGACTGGGCACGAGCTTCGGCCGCGGGGCGATGACCAATCACTGGGTCGACGTCAAGAACGCCGACGCCATCCTCATCATGGGCTCGAACGCGGCCGAGAACCACCCCATCTCGTTCAGATGGGTCGAGGCGGCCCGGGCGAGAGGCGCGACGCTCATCAGCGTCGACCCGCGTTTCACCCGCACCTCGGCCTTGGCCGACGTCTACGCGCCGCTCCGCTCGGGGACCGACATCGTGTTCCTGGGCGGCCTCATCAACCACGTGATCTCCAACAATCTGTTCCATCGGGAGTACGTCGTCGAGTACACGAACGCCTCGTTCCTCCTCGACCCCGGCTTCCGGTTCTCGGAGGGCTACTTCTCGGGCTGGGACCCGGAGAAGAAGGTCTACGACCGCGCGACCTGGAAGTTCCAGGTCGACGCCGACGGCACGCCCCGTCAGGACAAGACGCTCGAAAATCCCCATACCGTCTTCCAGCACCTGCGGCGCCACTTCAGCCGGTACACGCCGGAGATGGTCGAGGCCGTCTGCGGCACGCCCAGGGCCGACTTCCTGAGCGTCGCTGACGCCTTCGCCCGCACCGGCGCTCCCGACAGGTCGGGCACCATCATGTACGCGATGGGCTGGACGCAGCATTCCAAGGCGACCCAGCTGATCCGGACGGCCGCGATCCTCCAGATGCTCCTCGGCAACATCGGCGTCGCCGGCGGCGGCGTGAACGCGCTGCGCGGTCTGGCCAACGTGCAGGGCTCCACGGACATGGCGCTGCTCTTCCACCTCCTGCCCGGCTATCTCGGCGCGCCAGCGACGAAGGCGCACCCGACCCTGGCCGCCTATCTGGACAAGGAGACCCCGAAGAGCGGCTACTGGGTCAACAAGCCGAAGTTCCTGGTGAGCCTCCTCCGGGCCTGGTACGGCGAGGCGGCGACGCGCGAGAACGGCTTCGCCTACGAGTACCTGCCGAAGTACTCCGGCAGCCACAGCTACCTGGACCTCTTCGAAGCCATGTACGCCGGCCGCATCCGGGGTCTCATCGTGAGCGGCCAGAACCCGGCCGTGTCCGGCCCGAACTCGACGCTGGAGCGGAAGGCGCTCGAGAAGCTGCAGTGGCTCGTGGTGCGCGACCTCTTCGAGACCGAGACGGCGGCCTTCTGGAAAGGCCCGGGCGTCGATCCGGCGAGCGTCCAGACCGAGGTGTTCCTGCTCCCGGCCGCCGCGCATCTCGAGCGCGAGGGCAGCTACACCAACTCCGGACGCTGGCTGCAGTGGAAGTGGAAGGCGGTCGATCCGCCGGGCGATGCCCGCTCCGATGCCTGGTTCGCCAACGACCTCGGGCGCCGGCTCAAGGCCCTCTACGCGGGCTCGACGGCCCCCCGGGACCGGGCCGTCCTCGCTCTCACGTGGGACTACGGCGAGGGCGAGCCCGATCTCGAGAAGGTCCTGGCCGAGATCAACGGCTACACCGTGGCCGACCGCAGGCCCGTGAAGGGCTTCGCGGCGCTCGCCGACGACGGCTCCACGGCTTGCGGCAACTGGATCTACTCCGGCGTCTTCCCGGCCGAGGGCCAGAACCGGGCCAAGTCGCGCCGGGCCGACCCGCCCGAGAGCCTGGGGCTCAACGCCGGCTGGGGGTTCTCGTGGCCGGCCAACCGGCGCATCCTCTACAACCGCGCCTCGGCGGATCCGCAGGGCCGGCCCTGGAACCCCGCGAAGGCCGTGGTCTGGTGGAATCCGGACGCCGAGCTGCCCGATGGCAAGAAGGGCAAGTGGGTCGGCGCCGACGTTCCCGACTTTCGCCCGGACCTGGCCCCCCACGCCAGGGGCGGGGGGAACCCCTTCATCATGCGACCGGACGGCAAGGGCGCCATCTTCGCCGCGCTGGCCGAGGGGCCCTTCCCGGAGCACTACGAGCCGGTCGAGTCGCCCGTCGAGAACCGGCTCTCGCAGGTGCAGCGCAACCCGCTGGCCGTCGTCTACCAGGCCGATCTCGACGCGCTCGGCGACGCCAGGGACTTCCCGATCGTCGCCACCACCTACCGCCTCACCGAGCACCTGCACACGGGCTCGATCACCCGGAACCTGCCCTGGCTCGTCGAGCTGATGCCGGATCTCTTCTGCGAGATGTCCCGCGAGCTGGCGGCCGAGAAGGGCATCCGCAACGGGGACCGGGTGGTCGTCCGCTCCGCGCGGGGGGAGGTCCGGGCCATTGCGCACGTCACCGGCCGCCTGCGCCCCTTCCGCATGGGCGACCGCGTCGTCCACCAGGTCGGCCTGCCCTGGCACTGGGGCTTCATGGGCCTGGCCAAGGGCGACTCGGCCAACCTGCTGACGCCGCACGTGGGCGACGCCAACACGCGGATCCAGGAGTCCAAGGCGTTCCTGGTCGACGTGAGGAAGGCCTGAAGGGGGAGCCATGGCCAAGGCGATCCTCGTCGACACGTCCCGGTGCATCGGGTGTCGCGGCTGCCAGGTCGCGTGCAAGCAGTGGCACGGCCTGGAGGCGGAGCCGACGACGTTCCGGAGCGGCTACGAGAACCCCAAACGTCTTTCGGAGAAGACGTGGCGGAAGGTGAAGTTCATCGAGGCCGCGACGGACGACGGGGCCCCCCGCTGGCACTTCCTCTCGGACGCCTGCAAACACTGCACCGAGGCGAGCTGTCTCGCCGTCTGCCCGACCGGGGCGCTGTTCCGGCGGCCCTGGGGCGCGGTCGACCTCGACCAGTCCGTCTGCAACGGCTGCCGCTACTGCGTGGCCGCGTGCCCTTACGGCGTCATCACCTTCAACCCGGTGACGGGCCGGGCGGACAAGTGCATCCTGTGCCCGGACCGGGTGGAAGCGGGGCTGGAGCCCGCCTGCGTCACCACCTGCCCCACCGATGCCCTCACCTTCGGTGAGCGCGCGACGCTCGTGGCCCGGGCGCGAGAGCGGGTGGCGCACCTCCAGGCGCGGGGCATGACCGGCGCCCAGCTCTACGGCGAGCGCCAGCTGGGCGGCCTCCACGCGCTGTACGTCCTCCAGGACCGGCCCGAGGTCTACGGCCTGCCGGCTGCGCCCCGGTTCGCCACCGTCGGCGTCTTCGGCGGATCCGTGCTGAGCGCGATCACCTCGGTGGCGCTGGGTGCGGTGGCCCTGGTCGCGTTCCGTCGGCGGGGAGCGAGGCGGGAGGAGTAGTCATGGGCAAGAACCCGGCCTGGACCTGGTACATCACCTGGTACTTCTTCGTGGGCGGCGTCGCCGCCGGCGCCTATGTCCTGGGCGCCATCGCCGACCTCTTTGGCCAGGAGGAGGACCGCCGCGTGGCGACGGTCGGGTACGCGGTCGCGGTGCCCCTGGCCCTTCTCTCCGCGATTCTCCTCGTCCTCGACCTCGGCGTCCCCACGCGCGCGCTGAACATGTTCCGCGCCTTCCGGTGGAGCTCACCGATGTCGGTGGGATCCTGGGCGCTGCTGGGGTTCGGCGTCGTCAGCCTCGCCTCCCTGCTCCTCGTCGTCCGGGACAGGCCTCAGGATCGCGCACTCCGGCGGGCCCTCGCGATCCCGGGCACGCTCCTGGGATTCTTCATCGCCAGCTACACGGGGGTGCTGCTCGGCGCCACCAATCGCCCGGTGTGGGCAGGGAACGCCTGGATCGGCCCCCTCTTCCTCGCCTCGGCGCTCTCGACCGGCTTTGCGACTCTCGTGCTCCTGATCGCGAGCGAGCGACTCCACCGGCTCCGGCGCTTCCACCTGATCGCCGTGGGCGCGGAGGCGCTGCTGCTCGTCGTCTTTCTGTGGAGCCTCGGCGGTCAGGCGGTGGCCTTCCTGGCCGGGTCATTCGCGGTCCTCTTCTGGATCGGGGTGGTCATCGCGGGTCTGGCCGTGCCCTTCGCGCTGGCGGCCGTCGGCCGCACGCGAGCGCTGGAGGCCGCCGCGGCCGTCCTGATCCTGGTCGGAGCGTTCGTCCTCCGGTACCTGGTGCTGGCCGGCGGCCAGGCCTGAGGGCCACCGGCCCGCGCTCATCGCCCGGGCCCCCACACGGACCGCACCCGGAGCTCCCGCTCGGGGGCGGCCGGATCGTTCGTGCGCAGCGGCACCAGGAACTCGTGCCGCCCCCCCATGCCGGCGTGCATGGTGAAGGTCATGACGAGTGTCGTGGACTGCCCGGGCCGGATGGCCGTCTGACCGACGACCACTGCCGGCGGTCAGCAGCCGTCCAGCACCTGGACACGCGGCACGTCGGTCAGCCGCAGCACCCCGCTGCCGGCGTTCGTCAACCGGAACACGGCGCGCACCGGCGTCTCGAACCGCACGTACCCGAAGTCCATCACCTCGCGGTCGAGGACGAGGCGCGGCGTCCCGCCGAGGGGCTCGGGCCGCTCCGGGCTCCACCACCATACACCGGCGCCGAGTCCGAGGGCGGCGACCGCCACGATGGCCGTCCGCGCGGGCCACCGGCCGGAGCGGAACGCCGTCGTCCCGCGGGTCGGGGCCGTCCTGCGATTCTTCGCCATGGGTCCTCCTGGTTGGGCTCTGCTCCGGCTCGTCACGGCCCGACGCTGATGCCGTCCGGCCACACCGCGCGCACGGGGCCGATCTGGACGGTCTCGCTCATCGGTCCCTCCGCGCCATCCCCTGGAGTGCGCGGCCCGTCCAGGAGCACGTCACCCAGCAGACCGCGACGATGCCGGCCAGCAGCGCCCCGGCGGTGGTCACCGCCGCCCGCAGTCCGAGCCAGGGCACGACCAGCAGGAAGACGAAGGGCAGCGTGCAGAGCCAGACGGCCAGCGCCATGGCCATCGGGCCCCTGTCTCGGCCACGGGCCACGCCAGGCTGATCGGCGGGCTCGACTTTCCCGGCCCTGGCGGCTGGCTCGTCTGGCACGGCGGCTGCCTCACGCCCGATCAGGCGCCGTGCATCCGCCGCATCCAGCCGTCGTGGTCACCGAGCTTCTCCCGCTGCTCGGCGGTGAGCAGTGCCCAGCCCTTCTCGAGCGTGCTCACCCGGCCGATCCTGAGCTGCGCCTGCAGATCGACGATGGCCCGAATCTTCCCCTCCACCGCCGCGAGATCGACGGGGCGCTGGCCATACAGCCGCTCCAGCTCGAGCTCGATGGCGTGGATCTCGCCGGCGATGCGAGATGCCTCGCGCTGGAACTCGTCGCGGAGACTCGTCAGCCGCGTGACCTGATCGGCGGTGAGCCCGAGGTCCTGGGCGCGCGCCAGCGCCATGCTGATCCAGGGCGCCTCGTAGCTGACGGCGGCGGGCATCCCGGCCATGCCCGGGCAGCCGGCGCCGGCGCCGTGCATCCCGCCCATCATCCCTGCCATCCCCATGTGACCCCGGTCCGGGCCGCCCATACCGCCCGCACCGGAACCGCCCATCATGGCGCCTCCGCCACCCATCATCTGCGACCAGGCCGGGACAGCACCGGCCACCACGGCGGCGAACGTCAGGGCCAGGATCGATCGCGTCTTCATGCTCATTGCCCTCCTTCACGGCCCGGGTTCGGTTGCCCGCCCGGGCCCGTTCAACGGCCTCCGCTGCTCCATCGCCTCGCCTGCCGCCGGGGACGGGGCAACCGGGATGCCAGGCGCGCCGAGCGGGGCGTGCGCACGATTTCACGAGCTTGCGCGGGCGGGCTCCCTCCCGGCCGGAGCGACCGACTGACCGAACGTCGAGCACGGTCTCCCGGCGCTCGAGAGCCTCGCCATTTTGTCAGCGCCGGGAGCCGGTCAGTCCGCCGGTCGCTCCGGGCCGGCCTCTTCTGTCCCGGGCCTGCCGTGCTCCCGCTCCTTGAGCTTCCGGTAGATCGTGCGGCTGGCGATGCCCAGCAGCTTGGCGGCGAGCTCCTTGTCGCCCTTGGTCTGCCGGAGCGTTTCCTCGATCAGCCGCTGCTCGACTTCCTCGAGCGGCATCCCGATCGGAATCGTGACCGCCCGCGCCGAGGCCTCGGCGCCGCTCACCGCCTGCGGCAGGTCGGCGACGTCCAGCATCGAGCCCCGGGCCAGGATGACCGCTCGCTCCACGGTGTGCTCCAGCTCCCGCACGTTGCCCGGCCAGGGGTAGCTGACGAGCCGGGCCAGCGCCGCCTCCGTGAAGCCCTCGAGCGCCCGGTGGTTCTTCGCCGCGTAGCGCCGGAGGAAGTGCTGGGCGAGCAGCGGGATGTCCTCCCGGCGATCCCGGAGCGCCGGCAGGGTCAGCGTGATGACCTGCAACCGGTAGTAGAGGTCCTCCCGGAACCGCTTCTCGGCCACGAGACGGGTCAGGTCCTGGTTGGTGGCCGCCACCACGCGCACGTCCACGCTCACGCTGCGCATGGCTCCGACGGGCTCGAACTCCCCCTCCTGGAGCACGCGCAGGACCTTGGCCTGGGCCGGCGCCGAGAGGTCGCCCACCTCGTCCAGCAAGAGCGTGCCGCCGTCCGCCAGCTCGAAGCGCCCGCGCCGCCGGCCGACGGCCCCGGTGAAGGCGCCCTTCTCGTGCCCGAACAGCTCCGACTCGAGCAGGGTCTCGGGCAGTGCCGCGCAGTTCACCGCCACGAACGGGCGGTCCCGGCGGGGCGACAGCCGGTGGAGAGCGCGCGCCACCAGCTCCTTGCCGGTCCCGCTTTCCCCCTGGATCAGTACGGTCGCGGAGGTCGGCGCCACCTGCCGCAGCAGCCGCAGCACCTCCTGCATGGCCGGGGCGGTGCCGATGATCTCGCCCGACTCGCCGAGCTCTTCCAGCCGCTGCTGCAGGCGCCGGTTCTCCAGCACCAGCGCCCGGCGCTCCAGCGCCAGCCGGACGCTGCGGACGAGCGGCGCGCGCTCGAAGGGCTTGGTGAGGAAGTCGTACACCCCCTCCTTCATCGCCTCGACCGCTTCCTCCACGGTGCCGTGACCGGTGAGGACGATGACCTCGATATCCGGCACCACCAGCCGGGCGGCCCGGAGGAGCTCCAGGCCGTCCAGGCCAGGCATCCGGAGGTCGGCGATCAGAAGGTCGACCGGAACGTGGCGCAGGGTCTCCAGCGCGCGCTCGCCGTCCGCCACCGCCACGACGTGAAGGCCGTCCCGTCGAAGCGCCCGGGCCACGCTCTCGCGCATGCCGTCGTCGTCGTCCGCGACCAGGATGGTGGGCGCGCCGTCAGGCATCGCCGTCCCCCCCGAGGGGAAGCCGGATCGTGAACTCCGCGCCCCGCGGTGTTCGCGGCGTCCAGGTCAGTTCTCCCCCATGCTCGCGCGCGATCTCCGCTGCGATGCTCAGGCCGAGGCCGGTGCCTCTCGCCTTGGTGGTGAAGAACGGCTCGAACAGGTGCCGCGCCGCCTCGGGCGACACCCCCGGGCCGTCGTCGGCCACCGTGATGCTGACCACCTCGCCGCCGGCCCGCGTGCTCAGGGTGACCTGACCACCGCGGGGGAGCATCTCCAGGCTGTTCTTGGTCAAGTTCCGGATGGCCTGCTTCAGCATGGCACGGTCCACGGGCACGGACGGCAGCGCCGGGTCGAGATCCAGCGCGATCGTCACGCCCTGGCCATCCGCCACGGGCCGGAGGAAGGCCGCCAGCTCCGACACCAGGTCGTTGAGCGACTCCTTTTCGAGCCGCGGGCGGGGGAGGCGGGCGGCCACCAGATACTCGTCGGTCAGCTCGGCCAGGCCGCGGATCTCCTCCCGGATCTCGTCCAGCAGCTCCCGGGCCTCCCCCATCGACGGTCCCGCGCACTCGCGGACGATGTCGCCCAGCATCTCGGCGTTGAGCGCGATGGCGCCCAGCGGGTTGCGGACCTCGTGCGCCATCTTCGCCGACAACCGGCCCACCGCAGCCAGCCGCTCGGCCCGGCCCAGCTCGGCCAGGGCGGCCTCCATCTTCCTGTTCAGTGCCTCGGCAGTGGCCCGCGCCCGCCGCTCCCGGGCCGCGACCTGCCCCAGCGGCACGGCCACCAGGGCCAGGAGCGCGGCCCGGGCCGCGATGTGGGTCCAGGGGGTCGCCGGCGGCGCGAGCCAGTTGGCGAGGGCCAGGAGACCGGCGGCCAGCGCCGCCGCCAGGGCGCCGATCCCGGGGCCGAAGTAGTAGGCGTGGAGGGCGACCAGCGGAAAGAAGAGCAAGTAGAAGTGGCTGCCGCCCCCGCCCGTGAACCAGACCAGGAGGAACACGAGGCTGAGGTCGGCGGCCAGCGTCGCCAGGAAGATCTCGCGGACGCGATGGGACCAGGCCAGGAGGACCGCCAGCAGGGCGCTCTTGTAGAGAATGAAGCCGGCCAGCAGCGGAGCCAGGTGCGGCCGGTGCTCGGGGCTGAGCGGGACCGCGAGCAGGGCCGCCACGCCGCCCACCATGGTCAGCGCGCGCAAGACCGCGAAGCGGAGCGTGTCGCCGCTCAGCTGCTCCAGCGCACGCCCGGCCCGGCCGGCGAACCGGGCCCCGATCGCCTCAGCCCCGATCATCGCGTGCCGCCGCCGCGCCCTCCGGACGCGCCTCGCAGAAGCAGGACGGCTTGCGGAAGTGGGAGGTCCGGTAGACCTCGATCAGCCGGTCGATCAGGCGCTTGGGGTCGTCGTCGTAGACCACGCAGGCGCCGGTGTCCTTGCCGCTCAGGCGCACGATCGTCTCCACGATCTCGGTGATGCCACCGGTTCCCGTCAGCACGCCGATCAGCCGGCCCTCGTCGTAGGCGATGGCCAGCTCGCCCAGCGTTCCGCTCCGTCCCCCGACGATCACGACCATGTCGCAGGAGCGAATGCTGGTGATCTCCCGCCCCATGAGGCCGCTGCCGGTGTAGATCAGGAGGTCGAACCCGTCGACCGGGGAGCCGTACTTCCCTCGGTGCTCGTCGACCGACAGGCCCGGCGAGATCCCGACCACCAGCCCGTTCTTCGCCTTCGCCCCGCGAACCGCCTCGTAGGGGAGGCCGGGGCAGCCACCCGTGATCAGGATCGCCTCGCGCTCCGCGATCGCCTCGCCGACCTGGTACGCCTTCCGTCGCACGTCCTCGGCGAGCTCGCCGCCGCTCGAGCCCATCACCCCGATGGTCAGCCTCACCGCTTCCCCCCGTCCGCCGGGACATCCCACGAGAAGATGCGCTCGGGGATGCCGCCCACGTCCTTCACCACGATGCGGACGGGCCCGGGCGGCGCCGCGAAGACCACGACGGCCTCCCGGTGATGGCCGGCCCCCCTCGGCTCGACGGCCGCGGGCGGGAGATCGGAGCCCGCGGCGGGTCGCAGGACCACGACGTCCTCGAACGCGATGCCGTCGAGGCTGACGCTGTGGGTCTCGAGGACGACCCTGGCCTTCAGGGTTCCGCTCCCGGCCGCGGTCGGTATCAGCGTCACCGCCACCGTCACCGGGCCGCGGGTGTCGCGCTTCGTCAACGGCTCAGCGCCACCGACCGAGAACGACGCGGCCAGCACCGCCGGCAGCAGCACCACGCCAGCTATTGCACGCATACCTCTCCTCCCTGCGATCGGGATCTCGACGTGTTCGTCCCGCGACGGGACGCGGTCAGGCCGATCGGTGAAGCTTCGGCGGCGGAGCGGACGGGTCGAGGAGGACCGACCCCCCAGGGGCCGGGACCAGCCAGATGGCCGTCGCTGAGGCGGTCAGGAGCAGGACGGCCACCCCGGCCGGGGCGGCGACGGGGGGGAGGCAGCCGTGGAGACTGGCCGGGTCATCGTGGAGATCGAGCGGACAGAGCGAGATCGCCGCCAGGAGGGCGGTCGCTGCCACCGCCCACACGACCGTGCTCGGACCCAGGCGCGCCATGGCCACGCGGGTGGGTGTGCGAGGAGCTTGCCAGATCCGAGCACCCGCGGAAATCCCCGCCAGAATGGAGAAATCGTCCCGAGGTCCGACGAGCGAAGAGGGGGCCCCCGGACCCCGGGCGGGGTATCGACGCCTCAACGGGGCGAGGGCGCCTCAGGGCCCCGCACGTGCGCCATCAGAACGCCGCGGTCCGCCACCGCTTCAGGGAGCTCGTGGTACCGTACGGCTGACGCGGAGTCTCCCGCCATGGAACCGCTGCCCGATTCCCAGGCCGCATCGCGGCGCCGACTGGCGTGCGCCGTGCTCGTCGTCGCCCTCGTCGTCTCGCCCGTGGTCGCCCGGGCCGGCGCGGACGTCCACCACATCCACGGCCTGGCGTTCGATCCTCGAGTCTCCGACGCGATCCTCGTCGCCACCCACACCGGTCTCGTGCGCGTGCGGCCGGGCGCGACTCCCGAGTGGATCGGCGACCATCGATGGGATTTGATGGGGTTCACCGCCCATCCCGGGCAGCCGGGAATGTTCTTCGCCAGCGGTCACCCCGACCTGCCGACGTATCAGCGGGAAAGGGCCGGCAACCTGGGGCTCCTCGTGACCGAGGACGGTGGCAGGACGTGGCGCTCGATGACGCTGAAGGGCCGCGCCGACTTCCACGCCCTCGCCTACAGTCCGCGCGGCGGGGGCGAGCTCTACGGCTGGAATGTCGCCGGTGAACCCGGTCTCTACCGGATCGGCGCCAGGTCCGGCACTGCCGAGCGACTCCAGGCCGGCGGCCTGAGCGACGTCCTGGCCCTGACGGCCAGCCCCGACGGAGCGCCGCGCCTCCTCGCCGGCACCATGCGCGGCCTGCAGGTGAGCGTCGACGCCGGCCAGACCTGGCGCCCGGCCGGCGGGCTCCCGGCCGGTCTGCCGGTCACTGCGGTCGCCCACCACGCCCGCGACCCGCGCGTGGTCTACGCCTACGTCCACGGACCCGAGGGAGGGCTCATGCGGAGCCTCGACGCGGGCGCGACGTGGCAGGCAGCGGGATTCGCCGCCGGCGCCGGGACACCCGTCATCGCCCTGGCCGTCGGTCCGGGCGAGCGCATCTCGCTGGCCACGACCGCGGCCGACCTGCACGTCTCCAGCGACGCAGGCCGCACCTGGCGGCCGGTCCTGCAACGCGGCCGGCCGGTCACCGATCGCCGCTGAGTCCCCCAGGCCCCGACCGGCCCCCCGGCCTACTGAACAGGATCAGCGGCTTCAGGATCCGGAACGCCCGCTCGACCTCGCCGAACGCGAAGCGATGCGTGGTGAGCTTCATCCCGGCGGTCACGCCGTCCGGACCGTCGCCGGCATCCGGAGGAACCGCGCGTTGATGGCCACGATCACGGTCGAGAGCGACATGAACAGCGCGCCCACGGCCGGCGTCAGCACGACGCCGGCGCCGGCGAGCACGCCGGCGGCCAGCGGGATGGCCACCACGTTGTAGCCCGTGGCCCACCAGAGGTTCTGCACCATCTTGCGGTAGGTGGCGCGGGCCAGCGCGACGATGGCCACCACGTCCCGCGGGTCGCTCCGCACCAGCACGATGTCGGCTGACTCCACCGCCACGTCGGTGCCGGCGCCGATGGCGATCCCCACGTCGGCCTCGACCAGCGCCGGCGCGTCGTTGACGCCGTCGCCGACCATCGCCACCCGGAGGCCCCGGGCCTTCACCTCGCGGATCTTCTCCACCTTCTCGTGCGGCAGCACCTCGGCGAAGACGTCGTCGAGGGCCAGCTCGCGCGCCACCCACCGGGCGACCGCCCGGGCGTCGCCCGTCAGCATCATCACCTGGATCCCCATCCCCTTGAGGGCCGCCAGCGCCTCCCGCGACTCGGCGCGGATGACGTCGGCCAGCGCGATGGCGCCGCGGACCTTCTCGTCCACCAGGACGTACACCACCGTCTTGCCCTGCTCGGCCACCGCGCGCACCCGCGGGTCGTCGACCTCCAGGCCGCGCTCGCGCAGATACCCGGGGCTCACCACCTTGACCGGGCTGCCCTCCACGACCGCCTCGGCGCCCTTGCCCGGGATCGCCTTGAAGTCCTGCGGGACCGGAAACGCGATGTTGCGCTCCCGGGCGCCGCGCACCACTCCCTGCGCGATCGGGTGCTCCGACCGGCTCTCCAGGCTGGCGGCCAGCCGCAGCAGCGTCCCGGCGTCGTCCCGGTCGAGCGGGATCACCTCCGTCACCCCGAACCGGCCCTCCGTGAGCGTCCCCGTCTTGTCGAACACGATCGCCTGCAGCCCGCGGGCCGACTCGAAGGCCGTCCGGTCGCGGATGAGCAGCCCGTGCCTGGCCGAGAGCGCCGTCGAGACGGCCACCACCAGCGGGACGGCCAGGCCCAGGGCGTGGGGGCAGGCGATCACCATGACGGTGACCATGCGCCCCAGCGCGAAGTTGAAGGTGGAGCCGACCAGGAGCCAGGCGGCGAGGGTCGCGCCGCCCACCGAGAGCGCGATGATCGTCAGCCACAGCGCGGCCCGGTTGGCCAGGTCCTGCGAGCGCGAGCGCGTCTCCTGGGCGCGCCGCACCAGCTCGATCACCTGGGCCAGGTACGTCTCGTCCCCGGTCTTCTGGACCTCGACGGTGACGGCCGCCTCGCCGTTGACGGCCGCGGCGATCACCCGGTCGCCCTCGCCCTTCTCGACCGGACGGCTCTCGCCGGTCAGCATGGCCTCGTTGACGCTGGTGCGCCCCTGCACGATCACGCCGTCGGTGGGGATCTTCTCGCCCGGCTTGACCAGCACCCGGTCGCCCTTCGCCAGCGCCGTCACCGGCACGTCCTCGGTCGTGCCGTCGGGCCGCAGCCGGTGGGCCTCGGCCGGCATCAGCCGCACCAGCTCCTCCAGCGCGCGGGAGGCGCCCAGGACCGAGCGCATCTCGATCCAGTGCCCGAGGAGCATCACGTCGATCAGCGTGGCCAGCTCCCAGTAGAAGCCTTCCCCGGGCAGCCCGAAGACCACCAGCGTGCTGTAGGCCCAGGCCACCGAGATGGCCAGGCTGATGAGCGTCATCATCCCCGGCCGGCGGCGCCGCGCCTCTCCGGCGAAGCCCTGGAGGAACGGCTGGCCGCCGTAGAAGAAGATGAGGCTGGCCAGCAGGGCCTGCACGGCGTCGCGGCCGGGGAAGGCCCAGGCCTCCCGCACGCCGAGCAGGTCCTGGATGTGCGGCGTCAGCGCGACGACGGGGATCGTGAGGGCCAGGGAGACCCAGAAGCGCCGCCGGAACTCCTCCACCCGGTGCGCCTGGTGCTCGCCGTGGGCCCCGGGCCGGGGCGCGCCCGCCCCGACGGAAGGGCCGTGCGCCGCGTGCTCGCGCAGCTCGGCCCGCGCGTGCTGCGCGTGCT
>JBBIIW010000031.1:0-14647 GCA_037446305.1 Candidatus Rokuibacteriota bacterium | reverse complement strand
CGATCGAAACGCCTCCCGGCCGCCGCCGGCGCCGGCCACCACCGCGCCGAGCACGGCCAGCCCCAGGGCCAGCGGCCAGGCGGGCCGCCCGCTCACTTCTCCGTCTCCACCAGGCCCTTGATGAACCAGCGCTGCATGACGACCACCACCGCCACCGGCGGCAGCATGGCCAGCACGGTGGTGGCCATGACCCGGTGCCACTCCACCTGGGCTTCGGCCACCGCCACCATCCGGTGGATGGAGACCACGATCGTGGACATCGTCTCGTCGGTGGTCACCAGCAGCGGCCACAGGTACTGGTTCCAGCCGTAGATGAACAGGATGACGAAGAGGGCGGCCACGTTCGTTCGCGAGACGGGCACCAGGATGTCCTTCAGGAAGCGCAGCGGGCCCGCCCCGTCGATGCGGGCCGCCTCCAGCAGCTCGTCGGGAATCGTCAGGAAGACCTGCCGGAACAGGAACGTCGCCGTCGCCGAGGCGATGAGCGGGATGGTCAGGCCGGCATAGGAGTCGAGCAGGCCCAGGTCGGCCACCACCTTGAACGTCGGCACGATGCGCACCTCGACCGGCAGCATGAGGGTCAGGAAGATCATCCAGAAGAACCCCCCGCGGAAGGGGAAGCGGAAGTACACGATGGCGAAGGCCGAGAGCAGGGAGACGGCGATCTTGCCCGCCGCGATGCCCAGCGCCATCACGAGGCTGTTGAGCAGCATCCGGCCGACCGGCGCGCCGCCCACCGTCCGCAGGCCCTCGCCGAGAACCCCGCCGTAGTTCTCCAGCAGCCGGTCCCCGGGCAGGAGGGGCATGGGGGCGCGGACCACGTCGGCCAGCGCGTGCGTGGAGGCCACGAACGTGACGTAGATCGGGAAGCCGACCACCGCGATCCCGGCGATCAGGACCAGGTGGCCGACGGCGGTGAGCAGCGGCGCCCGCTCGACCATCAGTAGTGGACCCGCCGCTCCAGGTACCGGAACTGGATCACCGTCAGCGCGATCACGACCGCCATCAGGATGACCGACTGGGCGGCCGACCGCCCCAGGTCCAGACCCAGGAACCCGTCCTTGAAGACCTTGAAGACCAGGATCTGGGTGGCCCCGGCCGGGCCGCCGCCCGTCACGGCGTGGATGATCCCGAAGGTGTCGAAGAAGGCGTAGACGACGTTGACGACGACGAGGAAGAACACGGTAGGCGACAGCAGCGGCAGGACGATCCGCACGAACCGGCGGCCGGGGCCGGCCCCGTCGATGGCCGCCGCCTCGATGACCGAGCGTCCGATGGCCCCCAGGCCGGCCAGGAAGAAGACGAAGTTGTAGCTGATCTGCTTCCAGGCGGCGGCCAGGACCACCAGCAGCATGGCCTCGCCGCCGTCGAGGAGGTGGTTCCACCGGTAGCCGACCTGGCGGAGCGCGAAGGCCACGATCCCGACCGTGGGGTTGAACAGGAACAGCCACAGCACCCCGGCCACGGCCGGCGCCACCGCGTAGGGCCAGATGAGCAGGGTGCGATAGGCGCCGGCGCCCCGGATCACCCGGTCGGCCATGGTGGCCAGGAGCAGGGCCGCGGTCAGGGCCAGCGCCGTCACCGACACGCTGAAGACGGCCGTCACGCCGAACGAGCGCCGGTACTCCGGGTCGGCCAGGAGGGCCCGGAAGTTGTCCAGCCACACGAACTCGGTCTTGAGGCCGAAGGCATCCTCGACCAGCACCGACTGCCAGAGCGCCTGGGAGGCCGGCCAGAAGAAGAAGACCAGCGTGATCGCGATCTGAGGGGCGACCAGCAGGTAGGGCAGGACCCGGTGGTGGAAGACGGCCCGCTTGTCCATCGGGCTACGGGCGGCGTCCGGCCGGGCCGGCCGGCCGCCGCGGCGGGCGAGGGCCGGCGGCGCCGATTACCGGTTGGCCCGCTCGAACTGGCGCAGCAGCTCGTTGCCGCGCTGCACCGCCGCGTCGAGCGCCTCCCGGGGCGACTTCTTGCCGGCCCACACCGCCTCCAGCTCCTCGTCGATGACGTCGCGGATCTGCACCATGTTGCCGAGCCGGACCCCCTTCGAGTGCTCGGTGGGCGGCTTGCCGGTCATCTGGAGGATCGCCACCTCGGTGCCGGGATTCTTCTCGTAGAAGCCCTGCTTCCGCGTCAGCTCGTAGGCGGCGCGGGTGATGGGCAGGTAGCCGGTGAACTGGTGCCAGTCGGCCTGCACCTCCGGCGAGGCCAGGTAGCTGAAGAACCGCGCCACGCCGCGATACGCCGACGGCGAGTGGCCAGCCATCACCCACAGGCTGGCGCCGCCGATGATGGTGTTCTGGGGGGCGCCCGGGACGTCGGGCCAGTACGGCAGCGGCCCGATCCCGAACTCGAACCTGGCCGTCCGCTTGATGCCGGCGTAGCCGGCCGAGGACTCGGTGAGCATCCCGCAGTCGCCGTTGGTGAACTTGACGGTGGCCTCGTTGCGGCGGCCTCCGTAGTCGAAGAGCTTCGTCTTCTGCCAGTCGGCGATCTGGGCGATGTGCCTGACGTGCCGCGGGCTGTTGAACCGCAGCTCGGCGTCGAGGCCCCCGAAGCCGTTGGCCCGGGTGGCGAAGGGCACGTTGTGCCAGGCGCTGAAGTTCTCGAGCTGGATCCAGGACTGCCAGTCGGTCGTGAAGCCGCACGGCAGGCCGGCCGCCTGGAGCTTCTGGCCGGTCTGGCCGACCTCCGGCCAGGTCCGGGGCGGCCGCGCCGGATCGAGGCCGGCCTTCCGGAACGCGTCCTTGTTGTAATAGAGGACCGGCGTGGAGCTGTTGAACGGCAGCGAGAGCATCTTGCCGTCGGCGGTCGTGTAGTACCCCGTCACGGCCGGCAGGTAGGCGCCGGGGTCGAACGGCTCCCGGGCCTCGGCCATCAGCTCGTACACGGGCTTGATGGCCCCGCGGGCGGCCATCATCGTGGCCGTGCCCACCTCGAACACCTGGACGACGTGCGGATGCTGCCGGGCCCGGAAGGCGGCGATGGCGCCCGTCATCGTCTCGGCGTAGTTGCCCTTGTAGACGGCGTTGACCCGGTACTCCGACTGCGAGGCGTTGAAGGCGTCGGCCAGGGCCTTGACCTTCTCGCCCAGGGCGCCCCCCATGGCGTGCCAGACCATGACCTCGGTCTGGGCCCGGCCCGCGCCGGCGCTGCCGGCCACCAGGAGCCCCGCGACGACGGCGATCCCGCTCCATCGGCTCACGCGCTTCAGCATGGCGCCCTCCTCGGCCCGACCGGCGGCCGGCGCGCGGACTATAGCACGGACCCTACCCGCGGAAGCGCTGGGAGCGGGCCACGTGGGCGCGATAGGCCTCCAGCTCGGCCTCCAGGCGTCGCGGGCTCCAGCCCAGCAGCGCCGCCATCCGCCGGGCGATGCCCTCCGCGCAGTCGAGCCCCTGACAGGGGCTGGTGCCGATGCCGGTGCGCCGCAGCAGGACGTCCTGCAGCGAGACGGCCAGCTCCTCCTGCACGGCCAGGTGCAGCTGGGCCACGATGTCCGGGTTGGCCGGACAGAGGCGCTCGGCGCCGCCGGCCACCTTGCCGGCCAGCTCGATCACCCGGCGATAGCCCCGGCCGTACGTCGCCACCAGCGCCTCCAGCGTCTCGCGGGGCAGCCCCGTCGTCGCCACCTCCGGCGTCACGTCCAGCCAGGCGCGCGCCTCCACCCGGCCCACCTCCTCGTCGACGCCGTCCAGCGTCAGGCGGCCGGTGCGGCTCTCGGCCCGGCGTCCCAGCGTCCGCAGCACCTGGTCCCCCAGCTCCTCGGCCAGGCTCCGGAACGTCGTCAGCTTGGTGCCGGTGACCGAGAGGAACCGGCCCCCCTCCTCGGCGACGATGCGGTGCACGCGCGAGACGTCGGAAGCCCGCTTGCCCTCCTCCCAGGTGAGCGGCCGCACCCCGGCGTACGTGTAGCGCACGTGCTCGGCGGCCACCCGGGGGTCCTGCACGGCCTTGCGCGCCTCGGCCAGCAGGTAGGCGACCTCGTCCGGGGTGGCGTGGAGCCGGTCGAGGTCGCCCGAGAAGTCCGTGTCGGTCGTGCCGACCAGCGAGAAGTCGCGCCACGGGATGACGAAGATCATCCGCTCGTCGCCGGTGGAGTGGTAGATGGCGTGCTCGGTCAGCCGCGGCAGCAGGCAGTGGATGCCCTTGGTGGTCCGCACGATGCGCCGGCCCCGCTCGCGCACGCCGGCCCGCTCGCGCAGCTGATCGACCCAGGGCCCGGTGGCGTTCACGACCACCGTCGCCCGGAGGGTCGCCACCCGGCCGGTCAGCAGGTCGCGGACCCTGACGCCGCTCACGGCGCCGGCCGCGTCGCGGACGATCTCCTCCACGTCGGCGTAGTTCCAGGCCCGGGCGCCGTGCCGGCAGGCCGACAGCACGTTCTCCAGGCACAGCCGCTCGGGGTAGAGCAGGAGGTCGTCCAGGTAGTAGCCGGCGCCCTTCAGCTCGCGCGGGCGCAGCGCGGGCTCCAGCGTCAGCGCGTCCAGCGCGCGGAGCACCCGGTAGCGCTCGCGGTCGCGCCCGGGCGTCAGCCAGTCGTAGAGGCGGAGCCCGAGCCGGACCCGGATCAGGCTCCGGGTGGAGTCGCGGTAGACGGGGACCAGGAAGGGCAGCGGCCGCACCAGGTGCGGCGCCAGCCGCCGCAGGGTCTGGCGCTCCCGCAGGGACTCCCGGACCAGCCCGAAGTCCCACAGCTCGAGGTAGCGCAGCCCCCCGTGGATCAGCTTCGAGGACCGGGAGGTGGTGCCGGAGGCGAAGTCGGCCTTGTCCAGGAGCGCCACCGAGACCCCGCGCAGCGCCAGGTCGCGCGCCGCCCCCGCGCCCGCGATGCCGCCGCCGATGATGACCACGTCGTAGGCGCCGTCGGTCAGCTCCCGGGCGCGGCTCATCCCGTGATCAGCTCCCGGACGGATCGTATCACGGCGTCCGGCGCCACCTCGCCGATGCGCGGGTCGTCGGCCCGCGTCACCCCGCTGAGCACCAGCACCGTGGCCACGCCCAGCCGCTTGCCCATCACGATGTCGGTCTCGAGGCGGTCCCCCACGATGACGGCGTCGCCGGCCGGCACGCCGAGCGTCGCCAGCGCCACCTCCAGGATGAGGGGGGACGGCTTGCCGACCACGACCTCCACCGTCCGGGCCGTCACCGCCTCCACGGCCGCGATCATGCCCGCGCAGTCGGGGATCTCCCCGTCCTCGGTGGGGCAGGTGCGGTCGGGGTTGGTGGCGATGAGGCGGGCGCCGCCGCGCACGGCTTGCAGCGCGGTGTTGAGCTTGGCGTAGTCGAAGCCGCGATCGAAGGCGATCACCACCCAGCGCACGTGGTGGTCCGGGCGCACCTGGAAGCCGTGGGCGGCCAGCTCCTCGATCAGCGGCGGCTCGCCGATGACGAAGACGGGCGCTCCCGGGTCGAGCGCGGCCAGGTGACGGGCCAGGACCAGGGAGGAGGTCACCACCTCCTCCGGCCTCGCCGGCACGCCCAGGCGCGTGAGCTTGGCGGCGTAGGCCGCCCGCGTCTGGAGGGGCTTGTTGCTCAGGAACACCACCCGGCGGCCGGCGGCGCGCAGGGCGGCGACGGTCTCCGCCGCGCCCTCCACCAGCACCTCGCCGCGGTAGATCGTGCCGTCGAGGTCGAACAGCCAGCCGCGATGCGGCAGGAGGATCCGCGTCACGCCGGGGACAGTCGCACCACCTTGGCGGCGACCAGCCGGCGGATCTCGGGCGCCCGGTAGCCGAGCTCGGCCAGGACGGCCCGGCTGTGGGCGCCCAGCGGCGGGGCATGGCGGCGGAGCCGCGCCGGCGTGCGGGGCAGGCGCAGCGGGAAGCCCATGCCGGTCAGGCGGCCGGCCTTCGGGTGGCGCACGGTGGTCACGACGCCGTTGGCCCGGAGCTGGGGGTGCGCGAAGACGTCGGCGCCCCACTGCACGCGGCCCACCGGGACCCCGGCCGGCACCAGCAGCGCCAGCCACTCGTCGGTGGTCCGGGCCAGGAACCGCTCGGCCAGGAGCGGGCGGACCTCGAGCTGCCGGGCGACCAGGTTCGGCCACGGCGTGTAGCGCGGGTCGTCGAGCAGCGCCGTCAGCCCGAGCGCCCGGCACAGCCGCGACCAGAGGCGCTCGGCCAGCACCGCGACCGTGATGAAGCCGTCACGCGTCGCGTAGGTGCCGTACACGCTCAGGGCCGGAATCCGCAGCTCGGGGGCCGGCTCGCCCGCCGGCCAGATGAACCGGTGGGCCTGGAGGGCGATGCAGGCGTTGATCAGCGCGCTCTCCACGGGCTGGGCCCAGCCGGTGCGCTGGCGGTGGAGCAGGGCCAGGGCCACGCCGTAAGCGAGCATCAGGGCGCTGGCGGTGTCGGCGATCGGCGCCGAGTTCACCAGCGGCGGCGAGGTGCCGTCGGGGTGGGGCAGCAGCAGTCCCGTTTCCCCGCTCACGGTGATGTCGAAGGCCCGGCGCCCGGCCTCGGGGCCCCGCGTGCCGAAGGCCGACAGGGTGCAGACGATCAGGCGCGGGAACCGGCGGGCCAGGCGGCGCGGGGTCAGGTCCAGCTCCGCCAGCGCCGCCGGCACGTAGTTGGTGAGCAGCACGTCGGCGGACCGGAGCAGCCGGTCGAGCACCGCCCGGCCCTCGGGCGCCGCCAGATCGAGGGCGAGGCTCCGCTTGTTCCGGTTGACGGCCAGGAAGAGCTGGCTCATGCCGGCGGGCGTGGGCCGGCCCCAGCGCCGCCAGTCGTCGCCGCTCGGCGTCTCGACCTTGATCACGTCGGCGCCGAAGTCGCCCAGGTGCATGGCGGCCAGCGGTGCGGCCAGGTGGTGCGCCATCTCCACCACCCGGAAGCCCGTCAGGGGGCCCGGCGGGCCCCGGCGCGCGGCCATGCCGGGTCAGCGCCAGAGCGGCGCGACGGCGGCCTGGGCCAGGTCCACGAACGGCGCCGGGACGACGCCGAGGAGGATGATGCCGATGAGCGCCACGGTGAGGGCCAGGCCGCCGGCGAAGGAGGGGGTCAGCCCGGCCGCCTCGCCGTCCGCCTCCCGCATGTACATGTAGACGATCACCCGCAGGTAGTAGTACGCGGCGACCGCCGAGTTCAGGACCGCGAGCACGGCCAGCCAGACGAAGCCGGCGCGGATGGCGGCGCCGAAGAGGTAGACCTTGCCCACGAATCCGGCCAGCGGCGGGATGCCGATCAGCGACAGCAGGAAGAGGGCCAGGGTGAAGGCCAGCAGCGGGTGGCGCCGGGCCAGGCCGGCGTAGTCCCGCACGTGCACGGCCTCCTCGCCGGCGCGCTCGCACAGCGTCAGCACGCCGAAGGTGCCCACCGTCGTGAACATGTAGGCCAGCAGGTAGAAGAGCACCGCGCCGGCCCCGGCGGCGCCGCCGGCCACCAGCCCGACCAGCATGTAGCCGACGTGGGCGATGGAGGAGTAGGCCAGCATCCGCTTGAGGTTCGACTGGGCGATGGCGACGACGTTGCCGACGGTCATCGTGAGGGCGGCCAGCACCCACAGCACGGCCGTCCAGTCCGCCTGCACGCCCCGCAGCGCCGCCCCGCCCACCCGGATCAGCGCGGCGAACACCGCCGCCTTGGAGCCGGTGGCGATCAGCGCGGTCACGCTGGTCGGCGCGCCCTCGTAGACGTCGGGGGCCCACATGTGGAACGGCACCGAGGAGATCTTGAAGCCGAAGCCGACCAGGATGAGCCCCAGCCCGGCGATGAGGAGCGGGTCGCGGGGGGTGGCCACCACCCCGGCCGCCACCCGGTCCAGGTTGGTGCTGCCGGTGGCGCCGTAGACGAGGGCGATCCCGTAGAGCAGGAAGGCCGAGGCGAAGACGCCGAGCAGGAAGTACTTCATGGACGCCTCGCCGGCCTCCCGCCGCCGCGTGAACAGGCCCGCCAGCACGTACAGGGACAGCGACATCAGCTCCAGGGCCAGGAAGACCACGATGAGGTCGCCGGCCGAGGCCAGCAGCAGCATGCCGGAGGTGGAGAACAGGACCAGGGCGTAGAACTCGCCCGACTCGCCCCCGCTCCGCTGCAGGTAGTCCATGGAGAGCAGCACGATGAGGGCGGCGGCGTAGGCGATGACGATGTGGAAGAAGAGCGCGTAGTTGTCCAGGATGACCATGTCGCGGAAGCCGCGGCCGCGGCCGCCCCAGAGCCGCAGCGTGGCCAGCAGGGCCGCCACCAGGCCGGCCAGGGTCACCGTCCCCAGGTGGCTCTTGCGGTCCCGCGGGGGCAGCAGGTCGAGGAGCAGGACGAGCAGGGCGGTGACGACCACGACCAGCGAGGGCGCCAGGACGACCAGCGAGACGGGCGGCGCCGGGATCATCGGAGCAGCGCCACGCTGGCCTTGCTCTGGACCTGCGCCAGCAGGGCCTCGAGGGTCGCCTCGGTGGGGCCGGTGAAGAGGCTCGGAGACACGCCGATCCAGACGATGAAGAGCAGCACCGGGGCCACCACCGCCCACTCCCGGGCCGTGAGGTCGGGCAGGGCCCGGTTCTCCTCGCGCGTCACCTCGCCGAAGATCACCCGCTGGTACATCCACAGCAGGTAGACGGCGGCGAAGACGATGCCGGTCGTGGCCAGCGCGGCCAGCCCGGCGTGCACGCGGAAGGCGCCGACCAGGATGAGGAACTCCCCCACGAACCCGTTGAGCCCGGGCAGCCCCAGGCTGGACAGGGTCACCACCAGGAACACCGCCGAGAAGGCCGGCATGACGCTCCACAGCCCGCCCAACTCGCTGATGAGCCGGGTGTGGCGGCGCTCGTAGATCATGCCCACCAGCAGGAAGAGGGCGCCGGTGGAGAGCCCGTGATTGACCATCTGGATCAGGCCGCCGACCAGGCCCTGCACGTTCAGCGTGAAGAGCCCCAGCATGACGAACCCGAGGTGGCTGACGCTGGAGTAGGCCACCAGCTTCTTGAGGTCCGGCTGCACGGTGGACACCCAGGCGCCGTAGACGATGCCGACCACGGCCAGGGCCAGCAGCAGGGGGGCGAAGGCGAGGCTGGCGTCGGGGAACAGCGGCAGGCAGAAGCGGAGGAACCCGTACGTCCCCATCTTGAGCAGCACGCCGGCCAGGAGCACGGAGCCGGCCGTGGGCGCCTCCACGTGCGCGTCGGGCAGCCAGGTGTGGAACGGGAACAGCGGCACCTTGATGGCGAAGGCCAGGGCGAAGGCCAGGAACATGAGGTCCTGGGCCGGGCCCGGCGGCATCACCCAGCGGACGATGGCCGGCAGGTCGAACGTGAAGGTGCCGGTGGCCACGCCGTGCTGGTAGTACAGGGCCAGGATCGCCACCAGCATGAGGCCCGAGCCGACCATGGTGTAGAGGACGAACTTCACGGCCGCGTACACCCGATCCGGCCCGCCCCAGACCCCGATGATGAAGTACATCGGGATCAGCATGGCCTCCCAGAAGACGAAGAACAGGAACAGGTCCAGGCTCACGAAGACGCCGACCATGCCCGTCTCCAGCAGGAGCATGGCGACGACGAACTCCTTGGTGCGCTCCTCGATGGCCCGCCAGGCCGAGGCCAGCGCCACCGGCGTGAGCAGCGTGGTGAGCAGCACCAGGAGCAGGCTGATGCCGTCGATCCCCAGGTGCCAGGCCACGCCGATGCCGGGCATCCACGGCCGGTGCTCCTCGAACTGGTACCCGGCCGAGGTGGGGTCGAAGCCCGCCCACAGCAGCAGCGAGACGGCCAGGGTGAGCAGGGCCACTGCCAGGCCGCCGCCCCGCAGGAGGCCGGCCCGGCCGCGCGGCACCGGCGCCAGCAGCAGGGCGCCCAGCGCCGGGAGCAGGGTGACGGCCGACAGGAGCCCCGGGCTCACCGGGCGAGCAGGAAGCCGACCAGCACGACGGCGCCGACCAGCATCGTGAGCGCGTAGTTGACGACGTACCCGGTCTGCAGGCGGCGCAGGCGCCCGGCCCCGGCCGCCACCGCGCGCCCGCTCAGGTTGACCAGGCCGTCGATCAGGCCCTGGTCCACCGCCCGGGCCAGGAACACCGAGAGCGCGTAGAGCGGCCGGACGATCAGCCGGTCGTACAGCGCATCGACGTAGTAGGCGTTGAGCAGCAGGGCGTGCACCGGCGTGCGGGGCTGCCCGAACGTCGCCGCCTTCACCGGGGTGGCCACGTAGCGGACCCAGGCCAGCCAGACGCCGGCCGCCGCGACGGCCGAGGAGAGCACGGCCAGCACCAGGGTGGTCGCCCCGCTCCACTCGTGCTCCGGCACCGGGAAGACCGGAGCCAGGAACCGCGCGAAGCGCGTGCCGTGCGCCGAGGGCATGCCGGCCGCCCAGCCGGCCACGAACGTGAGGATGGCCAGGACCGCCAGCGGCAGCGTCATGACCGGGGGCGACTCGTGGACGTGATGCGCCACCTCGCGCGGCATCCGGGGGGCGCCCACGAACGTGGCGAAGACCAGGCGGAACGAGTAGAAGGCGGTGAGGAAGGCGCCGAGCAGGAGCAGCGCCCACAGCACCAGCCGGTGGCCCGAGAACGCGGCGTGGAGGATCTCGTCCTTGGAGAAGAACCCGGCGAAGGGCGGCAGGCCGGCCAGCCCCACGGCGCCGATGGTCATGGTGATGGTCGTGGCCACCATCTTGGGCGCCAGCCCGCCCATGCGGCGGAGGTCCTGCTCGCCGCCCAGACCGTGGATGACGCTGCCGGCGCCGAGGAACAGCAGGGCCTTGAAGAAGGCGTGGGTGACCAGGTGGAAGATCCCGGCCGCGTAGGCGCCCATGCCGACGGCGGCGAACATGTAGCCCAGCTGGCTGACGGTGGAGTAGGCGAGCACGCGCTTGATGTCGGTCTGGACGAGCGCCACGCTGGCGGCGAAGAGGGCGGTCAGGGTGCCGACCACCGCCACCACCTCCAGCGCCGTGCCCGAGCGCTCGAACAGCGCGTGGCTGCGGGCCACCATGTAGACGCCGGCCGTCACCATGGTGGCGGCGTGGATGAGGGCGGAGACCGGTGTCGGGCCCTCCATGGCGTCCGGCAGCCAGGTGTGCAGCGGCAGCTGGGCCGACTTGCCGCAGGCCCCGGCGAAGAGCAGCAGGGCGATGCCGGTGGCCACCGCGGGCGACAGCTCGCCGGCGCGGGCGAAGACCGGCGCGTAGTCGAGCGTGCCCAGCGCCGTCCACAGCCACATGATCCCCAGCCCGAAGCCGAAGTCGCCCACGCGGTTGACGATGAAGGCCTTCCGGCCGGCCTGGGCGGCCGCGGCCCGCCGGTACCAGAAGCCGATCAGGAGATAGGAGCAGAGGCCGACCGCTTCCCAGAAGACGTAGAGGAGCAGGAAGTTGCCGGCCAGCACCAGCATCGTCATCGAGAAGACGAACAGGTTCAGGTAGGCGAAGAAGCGGGCGTAGCCCGGGTCGCCGTGCATGTAGCCGACGGAGTAGATGTGGATCAGCAGCCCCACGCCGGTCACGACCAGGAGCATCACGCCGCTGAGGGCGTCCACCTGCACGGTGATCCCGGTGACGAAGTCGCCGGCCACGATCCAGGGCGCCAGCGTGAACACGCCGCCCTGCCCGCCCCACACGCCGGCGAAGACCACGGCGGCGGCGGCGAAGGAAGCGGCCAGGGCGGGCACGGCGATCCAGTGCGCCCGCCGCCCGGTGGCCCGGCCCAGCACGATGTTGAGGAGGGCGCCGGCCAGCGGGAACGCGGGGATCAGCCAGACGGCGGTGGGCACCGGGCCAATCTAAACAGCCGCTCAGGGGGTGTCAAGCAACGAGGGTCCGCGCCCCCCTGCGTGCTATGATCCCCGTCGTGGCACGGCGGTCGCGCACGCGCCTCTGGATCCTCGTCGTCCTGCTCCTGATGGTCGCCGTCATCGGCTCGGTGTCCTACCTGGGCTGGCGGCAATCCGTCCCCGCCCCGCAGGTCACGGCCGAGGTCCCGCGCCTCGTCGGCCGGCAGACCGCGCTCCGCTTCGTGATCGAGGCGGCCGGCGGGCGGGTGGCGCAGGCCGAGGTGCGCGTGGTGCAGGGCGACCGGCCGGTCGTGGCGGCCCGGCAGGAGGCGCCGGCGGCGGGCCGGGTGGAGCTGCCCGTCACCCTCGAGCCCGGCGCCCTCGGGCTCCGGGAGGGCGGGGCCACCATCGAGGTCTGGGCGCGAGACGACTACTGGCGGCCGCTCCGCCTCACCGAGCGCGCGCTGGCCACCTACCCCGTCACCGTGGACTTCACGCCCCCGGCCGTCCAGGTCCTGGCGGCCACGCGCTACGTCTCCCCCGGCGGCGCCGGCGTCGTCGCCTTCCGGGCCGGCGACGCCGCGCGGGCCGTGACGAAGGTCGGTGATCTGGCGTTCCCCACCTTCCCCCTGGGCGCCGACGGGCTCCGGGTCGGCTTCTACGCCCTGCCCCACGACTTCACCGACGGCCCCCTGAGCATCACGGCCGCCGACGAGGCCGGCAACACGGCCACCCGCGGCATCCCGGCCGAGGTCCTGGCCCGCCGGTTCCGCACCGACACCATCGAGCTGACCGACGCCTTCCTCAACGCGAAGGTGCCGGAGCTGCTGCCCCAGCATCCGCCCTCGCAGCCCCTCATCGAGGGCTTCCTCGTCATCAACCGCGACCAGCGGCGGGCCGCGGAGGAGGAGAAGCGGCGCGTGGCGGCCCGGACCGCCGACCGGCCCCTCTGGCACGGGCCGTTCCTCCAGCCCCGGAACACCAAGGTGTTCTCCAACTTCGCCGAGCGCCGCCTCTACCGCTACCAGGGCCGCACCGTCGACCGGCAGGTCCACTTCGGGTACGACCTGGCCTCCACGCAGCAGGCGCCGGTGCCGGCGGCCAACAAGGGGGTCGTCGTCTTCGCCGGCCCGCTCACCATCTACGGCAACACCATCATCCTCGACCACGGCCTGGGCCTGATGACCCTCTACAGCCACCTCTCCTCCATGGCGGTCCAGGTCGGGGACACCATCGAGAAAGGACAGGAGATCGGTCGCACCGGCACCACCGGGCTCGCCGCCGGCGATCACCTGCACTACGAGGTGCTGGTCCACGGCGTGTCGGTGACGCCCCTCGAGTGGTGGGACGACAAGTGGATCCACGACCGCGTCGTCGAGCCCCTGCGCGCGGCCGGCGTGGACGTCAAGCCGCTCCTCCAGCCCGGCGCCGGCCGGGCCGCCCGCCGGTAAGGGTCAGCCCACCCCCGAGCTCGAGCCGCGCCCCGTGACCGGCGTCACCGGCCGACGGCGTGCAGCCAGGCGGGTGTCCCGGCTGCCGAGGTTGGCCTCCAGGGCCTCCCCCGACCGCCGGCACTAGAGGAGCTCGTAGGGAGCCTCACGGTTGCGGCGGCGGGCCAGCTCGCTCGCGTACCGCCGGCCCAGGCGGTCGGCGTGCGCCCGGGCCCAGTCGGTCAGCCGCGTGGAGCCGGCCGGCGGCGAGTCCGTCGCCAGCAGGCCGGCCATCAGCCCGGTGATCTCGTCGCGGGTCAGGACCACGTCGCGCAGGACCAGCCCCAGGGCCCGCACCGCCAGGTACCCGAGCGCCGGGGGAACGGACACGATGGGACGGCGGCAGCCGATGATCGCTGCCAGGCGCTCGACCAGCTCGCGATAGGCGAACGTCTCCGGCCCGACGGCATCGACCAGCCGATGGCCCGCCCGGGTGCCCTCCCTGACCGCCAGGGCGGCGAAGTCCTCGACGTGGATCGGCTGCAGGCGGTAGCGGCCCGTGCCGAAGACGCCGAACACCGGCAGGTGCCGGAGCGCCCAGGCGATGTTGTTGACGAGGATGTCGGGGCCCCCGAAGAGCACCGCCGGCCGGAGGATCGTGTGCGGCAGACCGGTCTCGACGAGGGCGCGCTCCAGCCGGGCCTTTCCCCGGAAGTACGCCAGCGGCGACGACTCGGACGCGTTGGTGATGCTGACGTGGACGACGCGGCCGACGCCGGCTTGCCGGGCGGCCTGGAAGAGCACGAGGGTGTTGGCCAGGGCCCCGGCCAGGCTGAAGTCCCGGTGATCGAAGCGCACCCAGTAGGTGTTGTAGAGCACGGCCGCCCCCCGCAGGGAGTCCGTCAGCCGGTCGGGGTGGCCGAAGGCGAGCGGATGGACGTCGATGCGGCCTCCGAATGGATGACTCCGCCCCGGCGAGTTGGTGAGGGTCCGCACGCGGCGGCCCTCGGCCAGGAGCCGTCCGGCGATGTACCGGCCGGAGTAGCCGAACGCGCCCGTCACCACGTGCAGCTCGTCGGTCACGGGCCGCCGCCCGCAGCGTCGCGCGCCCGAGCCCTCCGGCCGCGATCAGCCATCCGGCGGCCCGGTTGCGCCGGCAGGGGCGTCGTCGCCTCCTCGAGGCGGGCAGCCCGCTCAGAAGGCCCCGTACTTCTCGTACGCCTCCAGGGGCGTCAGGCCGCGCCGCACCGCCGTCCGGACGCGGTGCTCCGACGCCGCCAGGCGCTCGCCGCGCTGCAGCACCTCGTGGGCGATGCGCCGGGGCACGACCACGACACCGTCCAGGTCGCCGACGATCACGTCGCCCAGGCTCACCCGCACCCCGCCGATGGTGACGGGCTGGCCCCAGTCGCTGACGCGCCAGCGCGGCACCGAGTCCTGCGGCGTGCGGTAGCGCACGAAGGTCGGGAACCCGAGCCGCAGGAGCGAGGCGGCGTCCCGGGTCGCGCCG
>JBBIIW010000030.1:0-14653 GCA_037446305.1 Candidatus Rokuibacteriota bacterium | reverse complement strand
CTCCGTGGCCCGCTGCGGAGCGGCTGCGCACGCCTGCGGCGCCAGCCGCAGTTGGCTCGCGCCTTCCTCGCTCATGCCGGCTTGGCGCTCTAACATGGCTGTTACTCTAATTCGCAAGAGTCATTAGACGTGCTGTGGAAACTGGCCGATACTCGCCCCGCCCGGCCGGAAGCCACCGCCCGTGGGTAGCAAAATTCTGAGGCATCGATCCGGGGGTTCGGTAACACCTACTTCTGAGGCATCACGGGGGGCGCCAGGGTCCCTCCACCCGCCTCGACCGCTCGCCGAGAAGCGGGAGGACGTGGCAGGCATCGCATCACCCTGAACATCTACACGCCCAGGTAGCGGAGGCGGACATCGGCATCGGCTTTCAGGGCCGCCGACGTGCCCTCGTGCTTGATCACCCCCTTCTCGATCAGGTAGACGCGGCGGGTCGCCTCGAGGGCCAGCCGGGTGTTCTGCTCCACCAGGAGCACGGCCAGCCCCTGTCGCTGGATCTCGATGATGGTCTGCCCGATGGTCTCCACCATCGCCGGCATCAGGCCCTCGGTCGGCTCGTCGATGAGCACGAGCTTCGGCTCGGTGCCGAGGCTCCGGGCCATGGTCAACATTTGCTGCTCGCCGCCGCTCAGCGTCCGGCCCCTGTTGTCGACCCTCGCCTTCAGGGGCGGGAATAGCGCGAAGACCCGGTCCAGGTAGTCGTCGATGTGTCGCCCGCCGTCCACGGTGAGCCGGGCCATCTTCAGGTTCTCGTACACAGTCAGGTTCGGGAAGATCCGCCGCTCTTCGGGCACGTAACCGATTCCCAATTGCACGATGCGGTATGGAGGCAGGTGCGTGATGTCGACACCGTTGAACGTGATCCGCCCGCGAGCCGGCTTCACCACGCCCATGATGGTCTTGAGGGTCGTGGTCTTGCCGGCACCGTTGCGCCCCAGCAGGGCCACGCCTTCCCCGGGGTGAACCTGCAGGCTCACGTCCTGGAGCACGTGGCTCAGCCCGTAGTAAGCGTGGACGCCCTCGACGCGCAGCATCAGTCCCTCAGGTAGACGCGGCGGACGTCCGCGTTCTCGCGGATCTCCGCCGGCGTGCCCTCCGCCAGGACCTGGCCGTAGTTGAGCACGGTGATCCGGTCCGAGATCCCCATCACAACCTCCATGTCGTGCTCGACCAAGACAATGGTGACCTGGCCCGCCAGCTTCCGGATGAAGGCGGCCGTCTGGCGGGTCTCCTCGGGGCTCATGCCGGCCGTCGGCTCGTCCAGAAGCAGGAACTCCGGGTCGGTCGCCAGCGCGATACCGATTTCCAGGTACCGTTGCTCGCCGTGGGAGAGCGCGGCCGCCGGCAGATGTGCCTTGCCCTCCAGGCCGAGGAGGCGGAGGATCTCCTCCGCCCGGCGGGTGAGCTCTTCCAGCTGCTCGGCGTCCTTCCAGAAGGTATAGGTCGTCAGGCGGGACTGAGCGGCGATGCGGACGTTCTCGAAGACCGTCAGGTCGCCGAAGATGTTCGTCACCTGGTAGGAGCGGGCGATACCCAGCCGCGACACCTCGTGCGCCGGCAGTCGCGTGATGTCCCGCCCCTTGAAGAGGATGCGGCCGCGCGAGGGCGGCAGGACGCCGGTCAGCATGTTGAAGAACGTCGTCTTGCCGGCCCCGTTGGGGCCGATGACGGCCCGCAGTTCGCCGCGGCGCACCTGGAAGTCGACGCCGTTGACCGCGATGAGTCCCCCGAACTCCCGGGTCAGCCCGTGGCTCTCCAGGAGGATCCCGGCGCCGTCGCCGCCGGCCCGCGCCACCGTGGGCGCCGCCCGTGGGGCGGCGACCGCCCCCGCCGGCCCAGCGCCGACGATCAGCCGCGCTCCGACCAGCCGTCGCAGCGTGCCTACCATCCCCTCCGGGAAGAAGAGGACGATGAGGATGAAGGCTGCGCCGACGAAGACCTCCCAGTACTCGAGCTTCTTGCTCACGAAGTCGCGGAGCCAGATGAAGACGGCCGAGCCCAGGAATGGCCCCAGCAGCGTGCCGGTGCCGCCGAAGAGGGTCATGATGAGCACGGTGCCCGACATCGACCAATGGATGTTTTCGATGGGCACAAACTCCAGCACGACGGTCAGGAGACCGCCGGCCAGGCCCGAGAAGAAGCCCGAGATGGCGAAGGCGACGAGCTTCACCCGGGTGGTGTGGTAGCCGCAGGCCTGGGCGCGCTGCTCGTTAGCCTTGACCGCCCTCATGACCCGCCCGAGCGGGGAGCGGAGGATGCGGCGGATCACCAGCATCCCGACGAAGACGACGGTGGCGACCACGAGGTAGAGCGTGAGGGGCCGCTTGGACAGGCGCAGTCCCAGGGGCTCGCTGAGGTAGAGGATCGGGAGGTTGCCGAGGCCGTCGGTTCCGCCCGTTACCGGCGTCCACATCAGCACGATGTAGTAGAAGACCTGCGACAGGGCGAGCGTCAGCATGGCCAGGTACACGCCGCGCTTACGGAGGGCGAAGACGCCGAGCAGCAGCGCTGTGGCCAGGCCGGCCGTCGCCCCCGCCAGCACGCTCAGCTCGACCGGCGCGCCCAGGCGCGCCAGAAGGAGCCCCGCGGTATACGCGGCCACGCCCAGGAACGCCGAATGCCCGAGAGAAAGCACACCCGCGTGACCCAGAAGGACGTCGAACGCCAGCGCGAAGAGGCCGAAGACCAGCACCTCGGTGAGCAGCGCCAGGTAGAAGGGGGTGTAATCTGCGTACAGCGGCGCCGTGAGCAGGACGACGGCCGCGACGATCAGACCGCGGCGCTCGAAGAAGCGGACGACGCCTGGCGGCGGGGCGGCGGCCGGCGGGCTCACCCCTCCGACATGCCCTCCTGCCCGAAGAGCCCGCGTGGCCGGACCAGGAGGACCAACGCCATCGCCAGGTAGATGATAACGTCGGCCAGAACGTCGTAGACGAGGCCGGTGAGCGCCAGCACTTCGCCGATCAGCAGGCCGCCGATCACCGCGCCGAGGAAGCTCCCCATTCCCCCCACCACGGTCACGATGAAGGACTCGATCAGGATCAGGCCGCCCATCTCCGGGGCCACCGCCACCAGCGGTGCCGTGATCACGCCGGCCAGTCCCGCCATGGCGGCTCCCAGCGCGTAGGTCGCGGTCCACACCCTGGCGACGTTGATCCCGAGCAGCTGGACCATCAGGTTGTCGCTGGTGCCGGCGCGGATGACGAGCCCCAGGTTCGTCCTGTTCAGGAGCAGCCACAGCAGTGGCAGCAGCACCGCCGTGACCAGCACGATGAAGACCCGGTAGGCGCCGACCTCGGTGGCGCCCAGCGTGAACAGCGACCCGCTCAGAACCGGCGGCATCGCGAACGGCTTCCCCGGGCGCCCGAAAATCATGCGCATGACGTCGGGGGTCATGATGGCCAGCCCGTAGGTCACCAGCACCCCGGCGAAGGCCGCATGCCTGGTCCCGTAGATGCGCTTGAGCATGCTGCGCTCGACGGCCACACCGATCAGGCCGACGGTGACCGGCGCCACCAGCAGCGCCAGCCAGAAGCTGCCCGTGGCCTGGACGGTCACCCAGCCGGCGTAGGCGCCGAGCATGTAGAAGATCCCGTGGGCGAAGTTGATGACGCCCATGAGCCCGAAGATGATCGAGAGCCCCAGGGCGACCAGGATCAGGATGCAGCCATTCACCAGGCCGATGAACAGCTGCGTGTACCAGATCTCCAGCGGGTAGCCGAGGATCTCCATGGCCGTCCAGGGGGCGCCGGTCCCGGCGCCGGTGTGCGCTCCTTAGAGCTGCTGGCTCAGCGGCTTCCGGGGATCGAATCCCTCGCTCTCGCAGCTCTCGGCGATGATCTCGCCGCCCACCGCCTGCACGATATCAAAGTAGTCTGACGGGTTCTTCATGGCCGACGCCGCCTTGCCCCGGCAGAGGTAGCTGTCCTGGATATTGACGTGGTCGCAGGCGCGGATGTACTCGGGACCCTTCAGGTACCGAAATCGCCGCCCCTCGAGGGCCTGCATGAGCTTGGACGGCTCCAGCGTCTTGATCTCCTTCGTCGTGTCGAGCAGCAACCGCACCGTGGAGTAGGTGGACGCCGCGTACCCGGACGGCGCCCGCTTGCGCCGCGCCAGGTGTCGCTCGTAGAACCTCTTCGCCGCCGGGTACTGGTCTTTGAGGTGCCAGTACCACGGCATCCCGGAGTACATGTTCTCGTAGACGCCCTGCCCGGCCGCCTCGGCGAAGGTGAGCTCGGTGATGGAGTGGATGACGTGGGCCTGGCGCGGCAGTCCGAACTCCTGCACCTGCTTGGCGCAGGCGACCTGGTCGGCCGCCCACGTCGTAATGAAGACAACGTCGGCCTTGGCGGCAGCCACCTTGGGCAGGAACGGCAGGAAGTCCCGTGTCCCCAGCGGGGCCCAGGTCACCCCGGTCCACTCGGCCGCGACTTGCCTGGCCACAACGGAGTAGGCCCGCTCGAACATCTGAGGCCAGGAGTAGTTGTTGGCCAGCATGTGCCACTTCTTGCCCAGCTTCTGTTCGTGGACGAACCGGGCGGCGGCGGCGGCGGTTTGATACGGCGTCAGGTTGTTGCCGAACTGGTACTTGCACATCTTGCCCTTCACGGTCAGGAAGTTCTGGCCGAAGAAGGCGACGACCACCTCGTTCTTGCAGCCCACCTCCGATAGCGCAATGCCCTCGAACCCCACCAGCGCTCCGACCAGGAACGGCGATTTCTCAACCTCGAGCAGCTCGATGGCTTTCCGCTTGGTGACCTCGGGCTTGAACTCCGTGTCCCGCGTCACCAGCTCGATGCTGCGGCCGAGTACACCGCCCTCCGCGTTGACGTCCTCGACGGCCGCCTGTGTGGCCGCCAGCATCTCCTGCGCCTCCAGGGCCATCGGGCCCGTGAATGGATAGAGGGCGCCGATCTTCAGGGGCTGGTCGCCGAGGGCGAGGCGATTAACGAGGGGAGCGGCCGCGAGAGTGGCGGCGCTCCCGGCGCCCACGAGACCCTTCAGGAGTGTGCGTCGAGTCATCCGGGGCATGCCTCCTCACCTCCGCGGTGGGTGTTGAGGAACCAAGCAACTGGTCGCGGGACCGATGGGGTGAAACGTATAGCAGGCCAGCCGGCGCCCGTCAACACGGGCAGGCGATGTCCTCTGCACATGCTCCGACACCCCGGGCAGCCGCGGGGGCTCAACTGACCGGCCGTCTGGCGGGCAGCGGCTCTGGGGGCTCCTCCCTGCTTCCCTACCGGTCCTGCCGGGGAGCGTGGTGGCGCACGCGGTCGGCCTCCGGCCCTCCCCAGAGCTGGTCGTCGCGGGCGATGGTCTCCTTCGCTTCCCTGGCCTGCACGGCGCGCATAACCTCCCGGGCCATCTTCTCGTACCAGTCGGCGACGTCCTTCGGGTAGTCCACGTAACTCCCCAGCTCCTCGAGGATCGGCCCCTCGACGGTGGGGATGTCGTGCTCGCCGTCAAACTCCTGCGTGTACGGCCGCCCCTTGGCTGCCGCCAGCTCGCTGTGGATCGTGGCGTCGAGCTTGAGCCACTTACCGTCCAGGTAAGCCTCGCCCAGCGAATGCCACGGCAACTTCCGGTCGCCCCACAGCTGCCGGACCTCGTCCGACATGAACGGCTTGTCGGGACAGTGGAGCTGCTGGAAGCCGACCCGGGCCGGGATGCCGGCCGCCCGGCAGAGGGCGACGAACGAGATGGCCTTGCCCATGCAGAAGGCGGTGCCGGCCTGCAGCACGTCGCTCGCCCGCCGCTTGCCCTCTGCCAGGTACCGGAAGGCGGCGAGAATGTCGTACGGCAGCTCGCGCACGAAGGAGTAGATCTTCTCGAGCTTCTCCTTGTCCGTCGTGCAGTGGCGGGTCAGCTCGCGCGCCTTGGCGACGACGTCGGGGTGGTCCGAATCGATGTACCTGGTGGGCTCCAGGTATGCGTTCAGCGCCTCATCACCCATACCTCGCTCCTCTCGCGCCTCACGACATCGTGATCTCGTGTCGGACGGCCGGCAGCACGTGCCGTCCGGCCAGCTCGAGCGACGCGCCGGCGTCAACGTCCGGAATGCTGATCAAGAAGTGGCGCACGCCGACTTTCACGTATCCTCGCAACTGGTCGATGCATTCGTCCGGGGTCCCGGCGATCACACCGGGGGCTGGGATCGCCGCGAACCGCTCCCGCACCGCCGGCGCGGCTCCCGCGTTCCGCAGGGGCGCGAGGAGCAGCGTCACCGACCGCTGCATCGTCGCCGGATCCCGGCCGAACTCCCGGCAGGCCGCGTCCAGGAAGGCGGCCCGCGCGGCCAGTTGCTCCGGGGACCACCAACGGACGTTGATGCCGTTCGCCGCGCGGGCGGCGACGCGGTGAACATTGTCGCCCTCGCCCCCGACCCACAGCGGCGGATGAGGCCGCTGCAGCGGCGGCGGGTCACAGACGGCTCCCTCGATCGTGTAATGGGCGCCCCGGAAGGTCGCCGCCGGCTCCGTCCACATCCGGCGGATGATCTCGAGGCCTTCGGCGAGCTGGGCGATCCGCACCGAGGTGTTCGGAAACGGGATGCCGTAGGCTCTGTACTCTTTCTCGAACCAACCGGCGCCGAGCCCTAGCTCGAGCCGCCCGCCGCTGATGACGTCGAGCGTCGCTGCCATCTTGGCCAGCACCGACGGCTGCCGGTACGAGTGACAGAGCACGCTGGTCCCCAGCCGGAGGCGCCCGGTGTCGCGTGACAGCGCCGAGAGCGTCGTCCAGCATTCGAGGAGCGGCGTCGAGGCCTCGAGGTCGTCCCGGCGGGAGGCGTCACCCTGGCGGCGGCGATCGATACCGGCGTCCTTCGCGTAGGCGTCGGGCGCCAGGGTGAGGAAGTGGTCGCAGAGCCACACGGAGTCGAACCCGAGCGCCTCCGCCGTCCTGGCCACCCCACGCATCGTCTCGTAGGAGCCCACGGCCAGGCCCCGGACCGTGAGGGCCAGGATCAGACCGAAGTGGCCGGCGGCCATCGCGCACGTCATTCTGAGGCTTATAGGACGCCTGAGACGACGCGTCAACCGCTGCCCGCCGGCCCCCTGAACCCGTGATGCGAGGGAGGATCGGTGGCGTCCTGGCCCGGCCGGTCAAGTGCCTTGGATCGGCTGCCCCCGGGTCCTCGGGATCATCTCCGCCAGCCGCCGATCCTCACGCCGAGGGCCTTGCGCGGAGTACCCGTCGGCCGTATAAGACCGTCCTGAGCCCCGGTCCCGACGCGCAGCCGCGCGGCCGCGACACCGGACGGAGGCGCCAGACATAGCGATGAAACCCGCTCCGTTCGAATATCACCGCCCGGCGTCCCTCGCCGAGGTGTTCGACCTCCTCGACCGGTACGGCGAGGACGGCCGGGTCCTCGCCGGCGGCCAGAGCCTGGTTCCTGCCCTCAACATGCGCCTGGCCACCCCGCGCGCCATCATTGACATCAATCGCCTGCCCGGCCTGGACGAGATCCGCCCCACGCCCGAAGGCCTCGTCATCGGCGCGCTGGCCCGCCAGGAAGCCGTGGAGACCTCGACGCTCGTGAAGGCGCAGGCGCCCTTGATCGCCGAGGCGATGCCACACGTCGGGCACCCGGCCACCCGGACCCGGGGCACCGTCGGCGGCAGCCTGGCCCTAGCAGACCCGGCCGCCGAGTTGCCCGCCTGTATGGTGGCCCTCGACGCGGTCATCCGGGTGGCACGCCGCGATGGCCGGCGGGACGTGCCCGCTGCCCAGTTCTTTCGTGGCGTCTACACCACGGCACTGGCGCCCGGCGAGCTCATCGTCGAGGTCGTGGTTCCGCCGCGTGCGCCTGGTTGGCGCTCCGCCTTTGCCGAGATGGCGCGCCGGCACGGCGACTTCGCCCTGGCCGGCCTCGCGGCCTGCTGCCGCGTCGACGGCGTCGTGCGTGAGGCCCGCCTCGTCTTCTTCGGCGTGGGCGCGGCACCGGTGCGGGCGCGGAGCGCCGAGGCCGCGGTGAACGGACGCCTCCCCGACGCTGAGGTCCTGGCCGCCGCCGGGCGAGCGCTGGAGGAGGACCTCGATCCTCCGGGCGACATCCACGGCAGCCCGGCTCTGCGGCGCCACCTGGCCCGCGTGCTGCTCGGCCGCGTGCTGACTCGTCTCGTGGAGGATCGGTGGTGACGATCACGCTGGCCATCAACGGCAGGAGCGTCACGCGGCCCGTCGAGCCACGCCAGAGCCTGGTCGACTTCCTGCGCTACGAGCTGCAACTCACCGGCTCGCACGTCGGCTGCGAGCACGGCGTGTGCGGGGCCTGCACCGTCCGGGTCGACGGCAAGCTCGTGCGCGGCTGCCTGATGCTGGCGGCGCAGGCCGACGGCTGTCGGGTCGAGACCATCGAGGGCGCTGCGGCCAGCGGCGAAATCGCACACCTCCAGGAGGCGTTCCGCCTGGAGAACGCGCTTCAGTGCGGCTTCTGCACCTCGGGGATGCTGCTGACGGCCCAGGAGCTCCTCAAGCGCGTCGAGCGGCCCGATGCGGCGACCATCCGCCGGGCCATCAGCGGCCACTACTGCCGCTGCACCGGCTACCACGCCATCGTTCGGGCCATCGAGCGCGCGGCCGAGGTGCGGCGAGGCGGGGCGCGCCCGGGGGGCGGAGCGCTGGGCGGCGACGGCTACATCGGACGCCCGGTGGTGAGACCGCAGACCGCGCGTCTGGTGGCCGGCCGAGGCCTCTACACGGACGATCTCGTGCTCCCCCACCTGGCGCACGTGGCGTTCGTGCGCTCGCCGCACGCCCACGCGCGCATCGTGGCCATCGACACTACCGAGGCAGCCTCCCTGCCCGGCGTGATTGCTGTGGCCACCGGCCGCGACCTGGAGCCGCGCTGCGAGCCGTGGGTCGGCATCCTGCTCAACTACCCGGGGATGAAGTCGGCGCCGCAGTACCCGCTGGCGCTGGACAAGGCAGTCTGGCAGGGTGAGCCGGTCGTGGCGGTCGTTGCCGAGTCCCGGGCCCTGGCCGAGGACGCGTGCGCGCGGGTCCGGGTGACGTGGGAGCCGCTGCCGGTGGTGGCCGACGCCGAGGCGGCGCTGGCGCCGGGGGCGCCGGTGATCCATCCGGAGCTCGGGGACAACCTGGTCCTCGAATCGCGCATCATCGCCGGCGACGTCGACGTGGCCTTCGCCAGGGCGGACGCGATCTTCACCGACACCTTCGAGACCGGGCGGCACACCGTCGTGAGCCTGGAGCCGCGCGTCATCGTCGCCGACTACGACCCGGCCGAGGGCACCCTCACCGTGTACCACTCGGGCCAGGCGCCGCACATGCTCCATGACATCGTGGCGCGGCACCTGCGCCTCCCCGAGCACCGGGTCCGCGTCGTGAACAGGGACGTCGGGGGCAGCTTCGGGCTCAAGATCCACATCTACCCGGACGAGATGGCCACCTGCGTCCTGGCCGTGATGCTGGGCCGGCCCGTGAAGTTCCTGGCCGACCGGATCGAGTCGTTCCAGACCGACATCCATTCGCGCGACCACCGGATCACCGCCGAGGTCGCCGTCGCTCGGGACGGCACCATCCTCGGTATGCGCCTGGACGACCTGGCCCCGGTCGGCGCCTACTCGGTGTACCCTCGCTCGAGTGTGGTGGAGAGCGGTCAGGTGCTGCGGACGACGCCCGGCCCCTACCGGTTCCGCGATTACGCCGCGCGCGGCCGCGTGGTGCTTCAGAACAAGACCCCGATGTCCCAGTACCGCGCCGTCGGTCATCCGGTGGCGTCGCTGGTGATGGAGGCGATGATCGACCGGATCGCGCGCGAGCTCGGCCTCGACCCGGTCGACGTCCGGCGCCGGAATCTCCTCACCGCCGACATGTATCCCTACACCTCGCCGACGGGCCTCTTCTTCGAGAAGCTCTCTCACGAGGAGTCGCTGGAGCAGGTGCTGGCGCTGGCGGATTACCCGGCGCTCTGCCGCGAGCGGGACGCCCTGCGGGCCCACGGGATCTACCGGGGCCTCGGCCTCTGCGTCTTCATCGACCTCACGGTGCCGGCCGCGCAGACGTATGGGACCGGCGGCGCCCGGATTTCGTCCCAGGACGGCACCACGGTGCGGCTGGAGCCGACGGGGAAGATCACCGTCCTCAGCAGCGTCACCGAGCAGGGTCAGGGGACGGAGACCATTCTGGCGCAGGTCGCCGCCACCGCAGTAGGCGTCCCGATCGAGGACGTGCGGGTCGTCACCGGCGACACGCTGGTCGTGCCGTACGGCGGCGGCACCTGGGGCAGCCGCGCGGCCGGCGTGGGCGGGGAAGCGACGCTCCAGAGCGGCAAGGCGCTCCGGGAGAACATCCTGAAGGTGGCGGCGGCCGTGCTCGACGTGGACGCCCTGGCCCTGGACCTCCGGGCCGGGAAGATCGTCGATGCCCGCACGGGCGAGGTGCGCCTGCCGCTCAGCGAGCTGGGTCGGATCGCTTACTTCCGTCCCGACACGCTGCCCAAGGACTTCCAGCCCGAGCTGACCGTCACCCGTCACTACGTGCCGCGCCACCAGCCGCTGGCCTACACCAACGGCGTCCAGCTGTCCCACGTCGAGGTGGATCCCGATACCGGGTTCGTGCGGCTCCTCGGGCACTGGGTGGTGGAGGACTGCGGCCGCATCATCAACCCCATGCTGGTCGACGAGCAGGTGCGCGGGGGGGTCGTGCACGGGCTGGGCGACGCGCTCTTCGAGCACTGCATCTACGACGAGCAGGGCCAGCTCCTGACGACCACCATGATGGACTACCTGGTGCCGATGGCCACGGAGGTCCCCGACATCTGGGTCGGGCACGTAGAGACCCCGACCGCCTACTCAGAGGGGGGCTTCAAGGGCGCCGGGGAGGGCGGGGTGGCCGGCTCGCCGGGAGCCGTTCTGAACGCCGTCAACGACGCCCTGAGTCCCTTCGGCGCCCGCGTGACCCGCGTGCCCATCACGCCCGAGGTCGTGCTGCTCGCCCTGGGCCGGCTGTGAGGCGCCGCGGGCACGCCTCGACCCGGGCCTCGACCCCTTCGACAGCAGAGCTTCCTGGATAAGCCTCCTCACCGTCGCGTCGACGGCGTCGAAGCGTGTCACGAGCCACCTCGCGTACTCTCGGCGCTTGAGCACCTCCTGCCGCCACGCCCAGACGCCGAGCGGCCGTCAGGTTGCCAGCATCCGCCCGCAGCTGGGTGGCCGACACCTTGATCAGTTGAGCGACCGTTCGCCAGTTGCCCTGCCGAGCCCGCTCGAAACGGGCAAGAGCGACCTGGCCCGGGCCATCGTTTCCGCCGTGATCCGGCAGGGCCACCGCGCCCTCTATCGAGAGGCCCATGCCTCATCGAAGAGCTGGCCGACGCGCAGCTCGGGTGCGCACGGAAGGAGTACGTCGCCGCGGTCACCACCGGCCCGCTGTGCTCATCATCGACGACCTGGGATGCGGAAGCTCCCGCCCACGGCGGCCGCGGACCTCCTAGAAATCGTGATGGGGCGACCGCCTGCTCCATCACGCGCACGTACTCACCTGTGAGCCGCGCAGCTGGCGCACGCGCCTCCACAGCGAGCGGACCGCCTCCTGAGCGGCTCCCCAGCGAATGACGCATCGCGCTTTGGCGTCGCGAGGCCCCGATCTCGATCGAGGCCGTTCACGGCCGGCCGCTGCGGGCTCCGGAAATTCTGACCTCTCCATTTCCGGAAATGTTGGCCGGTCACAGGTCTTGACCTCAGGCTCTTCCCGGGCGCGCCGTGCCACGAAGCGCCGCCCGGAAAGGGGGAGGGGTGATCGGCGCCATGACTCGGCATGAGATCCAGATCCTGCGCGCAGTGAAGATGACTCAGGGGGCGGTGGCGGCGAAGACCGGTGTCTCGGTCCGGAGCGTGCGGCGGATCGAGCACGAGGCGCCGGTGACGGCGAGCGAGACGGCCGTGCTCCTCAAGGCCCGCAGCGTCGGCCGGCCGTCGGTCACCGCGGGGTGGGCCGAGCGGGTCGAGGGATGGCTGCGGCAGGAGCGGGACCTGCCCGGGGTGGAGATCCTGCGCCGGCTCCGGGAGGAGCCCGGCTACCGGGGCGGCAAGAGCGCCGTGGACGAGCTCGTGCGTCGCCTGCGGCCGACGACGGTCGCGCCCCTCGTCCGCTTCGAGGGTGTACCGGGCGAGTTCAGCCAGCACGACTTCGGGCACGTCGACGTCCGCTACGCCGACGGCCGCGTCGAGCGCGTCCACTTCTTCGCGAGCCGGCTGACGTGGAGCCGGTTCGGGCACGTCACCCTGGTGCCGGACGAGCGGGAGGAGACGCTGGTCCGGGCGCTCCTGGACGCATTCGCGGCCTTTGGCGGCGTGCCCCTCGTCACGGTGTGGGACAATCCCAAAACGGTCGTCCTGAGCCGCAAGGGCGACCTGATCGTCTGGAATCCCGTGGTCGGCCAGGTTGCCCTCGACTACCGCTTCGCCCCAGAACTGTGCTGGCCGCGCGCGGCCCGCCAGAAGGGCGCCGTCGAGAATCTGGTGGGCTGGCTCAAGGGCAGCTTCTTCCGGTGCCGGCGCTTCCACGACCGCGCCGATCTGGAGGCCCAGCTCGCCCGCTGGCTGGGGGCGGCCAACACCGAGCGCCCTTCGCGCGCCACCGGGGAGATCCCGGCGGCGCGGCTCGAGATCGAGCGGGCCCGTCTCCGGCCGCTGGTGATCGCGCCGGCCGACTACGCCCTCAAGGTCCCGGTCGTCAACGCGCGAGGCCGCGTGAGCTACGAGGGCCGGGAGTACTCGATGCCGCCGGCGGCGATCGACCAGCCGGCTACCCTGCACCTCTACCGCGACCGGATCGAGATCGTCACCAAGACCGGCGCTGTGAGCGGGCACCCGCGCGACCTGCGCCCAGGCCAGGCGAGCATCCTGCCCGAGCACCACGCGGCGATGGTCGAGGCCGTCCGCGGCGTCCGAGGACGGCTGTACGACCAGCGGCAGAGCCTCTGGGAGCTGGGCCCGGCGGCCGAGCAGTGGCTGACCGAACTGGTCCATCGGCGCCCCGCACGCTGGCGTCCCGACGTCGAGCAGTGCTTCAGGGACCTGCAGGACGACGGCCCCGCCGCGCTCCTCGACGCCTTCGCCTGGGGCGTCCGGCATCACGCCATCGGCGCTGAGTACGTCGCGACCCACCTCGTGCGACGCCCCGCGCTCGCGGAGGGGGCGCGATGACGACGGCCGGGCCGACGATCGACCTCGACGCCCTCTTGCGCCGCCTCCACCTGCCCACCGTGCGGCGTCTGTTCCCCGAGCTTGCGCAGCGCGGCGAGCGCGAGGGCCTCGGCGACCGCGACGTCCTCGCCCTCCGGATGGCCGAGGAGGTTGCCCATCGCGCCCAGACGCGCATCCAGCGCTGCGTGCGGCGCGCGCACTTCCCCTTCCTCAAGACGATCGACGAGTACGACTTCACCTTCCAGGCGGCGGTGCGGCTGTCGCTCCTCGGCAGCTTCCTGGGCCCCGAGTTCGTCACGCCGGGCCACTGCCTGATCCTCAGCGGGCCGAGCGGGACCGGCAAGACGCATCTGGCCGTCGCCATCGCCTACCGCGCCATCCAGAACGGCTTCGAGGCGCGCTTCACCACCGCGACGGCCCTCATCGAGGAGCTCTCCCGCGCCACGCGGGCTGGTAAGCTCCGCCACGTCCTGCCGACCTACACCCATCCCCACGTCCTCGTGATCGACGAGGTCGGCTATCTCAGCTACGGTCCCGACGCGGCCAACGTGCTCTTCCCGGTCGTGAACGACCGCCACCTGCATCGCCGGCCGATGCTCTTCACCACGAACAAACCGCTCGGCGCTTGGGGACGCGTCCTCCATGATCCCGACCTGGCGGAAGCCATCCTCGACCGGGTGCTCGAACGCGGCCGGCATCTCGAACTCCGCGGGCCCTCCTACCGGACCCGGCATCTCCCGCTTGACCTCCGAGAGACAGCTGAGCCACGATCCGCGGTAGCGGCCAGAATTTCCGGAAATCACCGGTCAGAATTTCCGGAACCCACAGCCGCGACGTCTGCGACAACCTTCGGGTCCCGTGTGAGTACCTCGATGAGGCGACCCTGGACGGGATCCAGAAGCGGCTCGACCGGATGCTCGACCCTGGCCGGCTTCGCCGTGAGCTGCGCGCCCTGCTCGCGGCGGAAGACGAGAGCCGCCCGGCCGCCACGACCCTCGAGTCTCAGCTGGCCGAGACCCGCCGGAAGATCACCCGGCTGGTGGACGCCCTGACCGCAGGCCCTGAAGATTTGCCGAGCGTCCGGCGGGCGCTGGCGAGCCTGGAGGCGGAGGCTGCCAGGCTCGAGAAGGAACTGGCCCGGGCGCGCGCCCTGCCCACCGCCCGCCCGGATCTCGACAGGGTCGTCGACCGACTCGCCGGGGCCGTGGCGCACGTCCGTGAGGTCCTGGCAGCGGGGGAGCCGGAGGAGCGGAAGGCCCTCGTGCGGTCGTTCCTGCAGGGCATCAGGATCGACAAGGCGACGGGGCAGGCGATCCTGAGCTGGTACCGCCTGCCCCGCCTCGGTGAATCTCTAAAGTTGGTGGAGCTGAGGGGATTCGAACCCCTGACCCCAAGACTGCCAGCCTTGTGCTCTCCCAGCTGAGCTACAGCCCCACGCCGTCGGACCAAGTTACAAGGGGGGCCCGAGGGTGTCAAGGAAG
>JBBIIW010000029.1:0-14714 GCA_037446305.1 Candidatus Rokuibacteriota bacterium | reverse complement strand
ACCCGCGCGCGGTCGACGCCGCCACCGCCTGGCGGGGCCGCCGGCCGCGTGGCCGCGCTCGGGGCCGGCTTCCTGGACGGCTGGATCAGCACCGGCGGTGTCGTCATCGCCGTGTACCTGACGTGGCGGCGCTTGGCGCCGGAGGCCTTCATCGTCACCATCCTCGTCTACTTCCTGGTGACCGACGCCATGCGCGTGGCCAGCTACGCCGCCTTCGGCTATTGGACGGGGGCGGCGCTGGGACTCTACCTGCGGGTCCTGCCGCTGACCCTCTGCGGCTACGGCGCCGGCGTGCTGCTCCGCCGCTTCGTGCTGCCGGCGGGCGCATTCCGCGCCGTCGTCCTGGCCCTGCTCACGGTGTACGCCGCCGCCCTCGTCGCGCGCGCGCTGGCGCCGTAGCAAATTCCCCTTGACAGGTGTCGCAACCGAACCTCTAATTGCCGACACTCGCGACGGCGAATGGAACCGAACGTTCCATCTGACGGAACACCTGCCTCTCCGGTGCTCAAGGCGCTCGGCGTCCTCGCGCACATCGCCCGGGCTCCGAGCCCCGTCACCCTGGCGGATTTGAGCGCGACGGCCGGGCTGCCCAAGCCCACGGCCCACCGCCTGGCCCGTCTCCTCGAGCAGGCGCAGCTGATCCAGAAGGACCCGCTGACACGCCGCTACGCCGTGGGGGCCCGCCTGGTCGAGCTGGGCTTCGAAGCGCTGCGCAACGCGCCCGTGCACCGCAACCAGCACCTGCTGCTCGAGCGGCTCTCCGAGAAGCTGGGCGAGACCGTCAACCTGGCCATCCTGTCCGGCGACCACATCCTCTACCTCGACCGCGTCGAGTCGTCGTGGCCCCTGCGGATCCACTTCAAGCCGGGGAGCCGGGTTCCCGTCTACTGCACGGCGAACGGCAAGCTCCTCCTGGCTTACGCCTCGCCCGCCGTGCAGGCCCGCATCCTCCGCTCCATCCGCCTCGTGCCCCACGGGCCGAACACGATCACGAACCGCCTCGAGCTGCACCGGGCGCTGGAAGAGATCCGGCGCCGCGGCTACTCGGAGGACAACGAGGAGTACCTGGCCGGCGTCTGCTGCGTGGCCGTCCCGGTGCACGACCGGCGGGGCCGCGTGGTGGCCGGGCTGGCCGCGTCGGGGCCGCTGGTGCGCTTCGATCTGGCTCGGGCTCGTGCGCACGTGGATGATCTCCGGGCCACGGCTGAGCTGATCGGTCTCGAGCTGTCCGCGGATCGGGAGGGCGCCGCTCAGTGAGCCCCCGCTTCGGCCTGGAGGGGCGGACCTGCCTCGTCACCGGCGGCGGGCGGGGGATCGGCCGCGCGGCCGCGCTGGTCTTCGCCGAGGCGGGCGCCCGGGTGGCCGTCGGGGACATCGATCTCCCGGCGGCCAAGACCACCGCGGGCGACCTCGAGGCGCGCGGCCGCGCCAGCCGCGCCGTCCTGCTCGACGTCGGCGATCCGGCCAGCGTGGAGGCGGCCGTCGAGGAGGCAGCCGGACTGGGCGGCGGCCGCCTGGACGTCCTGATCAACAACGCCGGCATCAACATCGTCAAGCCCACCGACGCGGTGACGCTCGCCGACTGGGAGCGTGTGCTCCGCGTGAACCTGACGGGCGTGTTCCTGTGCTCCCAGGCGGCGGCCCGCATCATGCGCCGGCACGGCGAGGGCGTGATCGTCAACGTGGCCTCGATCTACGGGCTGGTCGGCCCCTCGCTCCACCCGGCGGCGCCGTACGCGGCCAGCAAGGCGGGGGTGATCGGCCTCACCCGCGCCCTGGCGGTGGAGTGGGCTCCGGACGGCATCCGGGTCAACGCCATCGCGCCCACCCACGTGCGCACCGAGCTGACGCAGGCCCGGGTGGCCGATCCGGAGTGGCGGAGCCGCATGCTGGCTCGCACACCGCTCGGGCGCGTGCTCGAGCCTGACGACGTCGTCGGGGCCCTGCTCTTCCTGGCCTCCGAGGCCGCCGCATCCATGACCGGCCACGTCCTCGCCGTCGACGGCGGCTGGCTGGCCCAGTAGGAGGAACTCCGATGAAGAACGGCTTCCGCATCTTCGACTCGGACATGCATATCGTGGAGCCACCGGAGATGTGGGAGAAGTACATCGACGGCGAGTTCAAGGACCGTGCACCCAGGGTCGTGGGCAATTACCTGGTCGGGTTTTACGGGCTGATGGGGGGCCACATGCTGCCGGCCGTCGACTCGCATGCCCGCGAGCGGTGGAAGGGCATGTTCCGCCACGTCGGTCCGCACCTCAAGGACGCCGCCGCCCGCGGCTTCGACGCCGCCTCGCAGCTGGAGGCGATGGACAGGGAGGGCGTGGACCGGGCGGTGCTCTTCCCCTCCATCGGCCTCTACGTCATGAGCTTCGACGACCTGCCGCCCCGGCTGGCCGCCGCGATCTGCCGCGCCTACAACAACTGGCTGTACGACTTCTGCCAGCGCGACCCCGACCGCATGCGCGGAGCCGCCATGATCCCGCCCCACGACATCGGGGAGGCGCTCCGAGAGACGCGCCGGGCGGTGCGGGAGCTCGGCTTCCCCGCGGTGTTCCTGCACCCGAGCCCGGTCAATGGGCGGCAGTGGCACGACCGCTACTTCGACCCGCTCTGGAGCGAGCTGCAGGAGCTGAACGCGCCGGTGTGCTTCCACGAGGGCACGGGGACGGTCATCGCGCAGCCGGGCGACCGGTTCGGCAAGAACCGCCTGATGGCTCATGTGGCCTCCCACCCCATCGCCATGATGCTCACCAGCCTGGGCCTCATCGCCGGCGGGGTGCTGGAGGCCTTCCCGCGGCTGCGGGTCGGCCTCCTGGAGTGCAACGTGGGTTGGGTGCCGTTCTGGCTGGATCGCATGGATCACGACCACGAGCGGCTGGCCGAGTGGGACACCCCGACGCTGACGATGAAACCCAGCGCCTACTTCCTGCGCCAGTGCTGGGTCGGGGCCGAGGAGGAGCCCGGGCTGCCCCACGTGATCGCCCAGATCGGCGACGGCAACATCGTCTGGTCCACCGACTATCCCCACTGGGACTCCGATTACCCTGAGGCGTCGGACGAGTTCCTGTCGCTGCCCCTGAAGGATGACGCCAAGCGGAAGGTCATGTGGGAGAACTGCGCCCGCCTCTACGGGCTGTGAGACGGGCGCTGCAAGGCCGTGACTCGGCGAGGCATTCATGGAGGACCGGGGCCATGGAGCACACATGTGTGAGGCGAGCGGTGCTGATCGGCGTGGCGATGCTGGTGCTCGCGGCGTGGACGCCGACCCTGGGCCGGGTGGAGGCTCAGACGCGGGCTCCGGAGGTGGTGACCTCGCTCCGCTGTCCGCTCGGATGCGGCGTGACGGAAGGGGACACGATCCTCGGCAGCTTCATCGCCAAGGAGCATCCCTGGCTCGTGTACCAGTCCCAGGAGACACCCGGCTACATGTACAACATCCGGGAGATGGCCAAGAACGAGAAGCGGTGGAAGAACACCATCTTCGGCACCGAGGACACGGTCATCCAGCTCGGCTCGCATGGCGGCGCCCCCGAGCTCAAGGAGTTCCTGCCCGAGCCCATCAAGATCCGGTGGAAGCTGCTCTTCGGCGAGGCCTGGTGGACGCAGGGCATGTGGTACGTGACGCTTAACCCCAACCTCAAGACCATCGCCGACCTCAAGGGCAAGCGGCTCGGCCTCGGGCTCCGCACCCAGAGCGACTGGGGCATGGACGCCCGCGTGTTCCTGGAGACGGCGTACGGCATCACGCCGCAGAACACGGACATCCGGCACCTGGGCCCCATGGCGGCTTCCGAGGCGCTGCTGGACGGCAAGGTGGATGCCGTCGTGATGGGCGCCGGCACCGACCCCGCCGGCAAGAACTGGCTGGTGGCGGCCCCCATGCGGCTCCTGGAAGCCTCGGGCCGGAAGCTCTACTACATCGGCATGGACAGGGAGGCGGTCGACAAGGTCAACGCCAGGTACGGCACCACCTACCTGACGATCACGGTGCCCGCCGGCACGTTCCCCCAGCGCACCGAGCCGCTCCTGGTCGGCGTCGATCGCGGCTACATGGCCTCGCACCCCGACCTGCCGGAGGACATCGCGTACGAGATCGTCAAGACCGTCGCCAAGCTCTACCCGAAGATGGCTGGCCACAACGCGCTCTGGAAGGTGCAGAGCCCGGAGCTGATGGTGAACGGGCTGACCGAGGAGAACGCGCACCCGGGCGCCATCCGGGCCTACAAGGAACTCGGCTGGTGGGAGCTGCGGACCAAGCACCGCGCGGTCACCTACCCAAAGTGAGAGCGCGTCCCACGGGCCAGCTGGCAGGGGCCGCATGAGCCAGGCCCTCGCCGCACTGGACCGGGTGTACTTCGCCCTGGCCGCGCTCTTCTCGGCCTATATGGCGATCTCGACGTTCGTCTTCGTGCAGCTCTCGCCGCACCACTACGCCACCTTGATCCTCAGCATCGTGGGGCTGGCCGCCCTCCTGGCCGTGCGTGACGTGGTGGCGGCCGGCCAGACGCGCCGGGGGCTGCGGTTCTGGGTCCGCCTGGCCCTGGCCGGCTCGGCCCTGCTCACCACGCTGGCCAGCGCCGGCTACGTCCGGCTGCACGCGATGCGCTTGCAGGTCGAGCAGCCGTTCTTCAACGACACCGACCTGGTGATGGGTGTCCTGCTCCTCACCAGCCTGCTCGTGGTCAACTGGTTTCACTGGGGCAGCATCCTGACCGGCGTCGTCGCTGTCGTCGTCCTCTACTTCTTCTTCGGGCACCTGATCCCCCTCCCCGTGCTTCGCCACGCGCCCTATGAGACCTCCTTCGTGCTCGCCTACATGGGCATGAACACCACAGAGGGCGTCTTCGCCTACCTGCCCGACGGCGTCGAGAAGATGTACTTCCTCGTGATCTTCAGCGCCGTCCTGATCGGCAGCGGCATGCTGGCCCTGGTGACCGAACTCGGCAAGACGGTCGGCCGTCACGTTCGGGGCGGGGCCGCCTTCCCGGCCATCATCGGCAGCACGATGGAAGGGATGGTGATGGGCGCCGCCGTCACCAACGTCGTGATGAGCGGCAAGCTCACCATCCCCATGATGAAGCGCTACGGCTTCCGGAAGGAGTTCGCCGCCGCCGTGGAGGTGGCCGCCTCGACGGCCGGGCAGATCATCCCGCCGGTGATGGGGCTGGCCGCCTTCATCATGGCGGCGCTGCTCGACATCTCGTACGTGCAGGTGGCGCTGATCGCCATCATCCCGGCGGCGCTCTACATGATCGGCGTGAGCATCGGTGTCCTGGTCCGCTCGGCCGCCGACGACTTGCCCCGGCTGCGCGACCCGCTCGACCGGGTGCTGGTCCTCCGGCTGCTCCCCACCTTCGCCATCCCGCTGACCATCGTCATCGTCCTACTGTTCGCGTTCTACTCGCCGTCCTACGCGGGGCTCTTCGGCATCGCGGCCGCGGTCGTCCTGTGCCTGCTGCAGGGACGGTTCCGGCCGTCGGGGCCCGACTTCCGGCGCGCCCTCCGCGAGGGGTTCGAGATCGCCATCCAGCTGTCTGTGCTGATCGTCGCCATCGGGCCGCTGGCCCAGACGTTCATCACGACCAACCTGGCGGGTCGGCTCTCGGCGATCCTCATTCAGGTCGTGCCCGAGAGCGGGCTGGTGATCCTGATCGGCGCCATGGTCTTGGCGCTGCTCGTGGGGATGGGACTGCCGACCCCCGCGGCGTACGTGCTGGTGGCCCTGACGCTCGCGCACTTCCTCCAGCAGGCGGGTATCAGGCCGATCCCGGCCCATTTCTTCATCCAGTACTTCGCCGTCTTCTCGACGATCACGCCGCCAATCGGCGTGGCCTGCCTGGCTGGCGCCAAGATCGCCGGCGCGTCCTTCGGGGCCACGGCCATCGAGTCGCTGAAGCTGGTGGCGCCGACGTTCGTGATCCCCTTCGCCTTCATCTACCATCCCTCGTTGCTGGCCTTCCCGGAAGTCTCGCTGGCGACGGTTCCGCCGGTGGCCGCCGTCATCGCCGCCCAATGGACGATGGCGGTGGCCGGCCACGGGCACTTCCTGCATCACCTGTCGCGGCTCGAGCGCGGGGCCACGGCGGCGACGGCCGTGGTCGGCGTCGCCGTCCTCGTGCAGCCGAACCCCATGTACCTGGTGGCCTTCGTGGGCCTGGCCGCGGTGATGGCCGCCTGGCTCGCGCTGGCCGGTCGTCGGATGCGCCGCCAGGCGGGGCGCCCGGTGATGCCCGCGGAGGCCGTGGTCGAGAGCGACTGGAAGCGATGACGATGGCCACGTACCGGAATCTCTTCGACCTGACCGGCCGCGTGGCCGTCGTGACCGGCGGCGGTGGCGGCCTGGGGCAGGCGATCGCCCAGGGCCTGGCCGCGTTCGGCGCCCGCCTGGTGGTGGCCGACCTGGACCGCGCCCGGGCCGAGGTCGCGGCCAAGGAGATCGTCCAGGCCGGCGGCGTCGCGCGGGGCGCGCCGGTGGACGTCACGCAAGCGGCCTCGGTGCAGGCTCTGGCGGAGGACGTGGTGGCCGGGGAAGGCCGCGTGGACATCCTGGTGAACGCCGCCGGCGTCTTCGCGGTGGCCCCGGCGATGGAGCTGGAGGCCGATACCTGGAGCCGGGTCCTCGACGTCAACCTGACGGGCGTGTTCCTGGCCACCCGGGCGCTGGGCGCGGTCATGGTGCGGCAGGGCGGCGGCAAGGTCATCAACCTCGCCTCGGTGTCGAGCACGGTGGCCAACCCCGGCTACGCCGCCTACGCTGCCAGCAAGGGCGGCGTGGCCCAGCTCACCCGCGTCCTGGGCGTGGAATGGTGCCGGCACGGCGTGAACGTCAACGCTATCGGCCCGGCGCTGGTGGAGACGGAGCTGACCCGGGCCTTCCTCACCGACGCGACGCGCCGAGCGGCCGCCCTGGCGCGGATCCCGATCGGGCGGCTCGGCCAGCCGAGCGACGTGGTCGGGGCAGCGGTGTTCCTGGCCTCTTCGGCCTCGGACTTCGTGGTGGGCCAGATCATCTACGTCGACGGTGGGCGCACGCTGGGCTAGCGAGGAGGCGGGCGGAAAGCATGGACCTGAGCTACGACGACGTCCACGAGCTGCTGAAGATCATCGACGCCTCGACCGTCGAGGAGCTGCACCTGGAAGTCGGCGAGTTCAAGCTAGTCGTGCGCAAGCGAGTGGCCGCCCCGACCGAGGTGGCGATCTCGAAGATCGAGACACCGCTTCCGGCAGTGGCCAGTGCGCAGCCGGCGGCGCCGCGGCCCGAGCCCGCCAGGACCCCGCCGCGTGCCGCCACCCGGGACGGCGTGGAGGTGAAGGCGCCGATGGTCGGCACCTTCTACCGCGCGCCGGCGCCGGGCGCCCCGCCCTTCGTGGAGGTCGGCAGCGTGGTGGCCGAGGATGACACTGTCTGCATCATTGAGGTCATGAAGCTCATGAACTCCATCCGGGCCGGCTGTCGGGGCCGCGTCGTGGAGATCTGCGCCGACGACGCCGCGCTGGTGGAGTTCGGGCAGACCTTGATGGTCATCGAGCCGCTGGCCTGAGATCGGGCCCCGTGAGCAGGAAGCTCCTCGAGGTGGACGCCGAGACGCGACGGCTGGCCGTGCGGGTTCCCGAGGACAGCCTGGTCGTCGAGTATCGCGACGGCCGTGCCGCGGGTGACGGCCCGGCCCGGGTCCGCCAGGCGCTGGCGCAGCCGCTCGGGCTGCCGCCGCTGGCCCGAAGCCTCCGACCCGGCCTGCGGATGACCGTCGCATTCGACGACTCCTGCGTCTGCCCGTCACCGGTTCTCCTGGAGAAGCTCGCCGGAGGCGACGTGAGGCCCGACGAACTCACGCTCATGACGTCGACGTCGGCGGTGAGCCGGCGACCTGGGAGAGGGGGGAGCCCGATGGCGTACGTGCACGAGGCAGGCCGGCAGCTAGCCCCCGGCCGCGACCTCGCCGCCGTCCGGATCTCCGGCGACCGGTTCGCGCTTCGCCTGCGCGCGTGCCCGGGCGGGGCGCTCGAGACCCCGCCGGGCGTGCCGCCCGTCTCGTGAAGCGCGTCCTGGTCGCCAACCGGGGTGAGATCGCCGTCCGGGTGATCTGCGCCTGCCGGACCCTCGGGCTCGAGGCCGTGGCCGTGTACTCGGAAGCCGACCGGGACGCCCTGCACGCGCGGCTCGCCGACCGCGCGGTCTGCATCGGGCCGCCGCGGGCCGCCGAGAGCTACCTGAACATCGGGGCCGTGGTGGCGGCAGCTCGCGGCACCGGCTGTCACGCCGTGCACCCTGGCTATGGCTTCCTGGCCGAGAACCCGGCCTTCGCCGCCGCCTGCCTGTCGGAAGGCCTGCGCTTCGTTGGCCCGTCGCCCGAGGCCATCCGGCTGATGGGCGACAAGGTGGAGGCGCTGCGGATCGCGGCCCGGATCGGTGTCCCGGTGGTCCCGGGCTCCGGCGAGGGGGTCCAGTCGGTCGCGGCGGCATCGAGCATCGCCGGCCGCATCGGCTACCCGATCCTGCTCAAGGCCGCCGCTGGCGGCGGTGGACGGGGCATGCGGGTGGTACAAGGCGAGGCCGAGCTGGGCCTGGCCTTCGCCCGGGCACAGCGCGAGGCCGAGGCGGCGTTCGGCGACGGCCGGCTCTACGTCGAGCGCTTCCTGCCCAGCGTCCGTCACGTCGAGGTCCAGGTGTTGGGCGACGAACAGGGGCGACTGATCCACCTGGGCGAGCGCGACTGCTCCGTCCAGCGTCGGCACCAGAAGCTGCTCGAGGAGGCGCCGTCGCCGGCGGTGGGCCCCGAGACCCGCCGCGCGATGACGGAGGCGGCGCTGGCGCTGGCCCGGGCCATCGGTTACACGAACGCCGGCACCGTCGAGTTCGTGCTGGCGCCCGACGACGGCCGCTTCTACTTCATCGAGATGAACACGCGCATCCAGGTGGAGCACCCGGTCACCGAGGCCCTGACCGGCGTGGACCTGGTCGCGGAGCAGCTGCGGATCGCTGCCGGCCAGCCGTTGCGCCTCCGCCAGGAGGACGTGCGCGCCGTGGGGCACGCACTGGAGTGCCGCATCAACGCGGAGGCGTCCGAGAAGGGCTTCGCGCCCTCGCCCGGCACCGTGCAGGCGTGGGAGCCGCCGGCGGGCGAGGGCATCCGGGTGGACACGCACCTGGGGCCCGGCGCGACGGTGCCGCCGTTCTACGACTCTCTGGTGGCCAAGGTGATCGCCCACGGCGCGGACCGCGCGGCGGCGATCGGCCGCATGCGGGAGGCCCTGGCCCGGTTCCGGGTCGAGGGCATCGCCACCACCATCGCGTTCCACCGGCGTCTCCTGGGGCACCCCGATTTCCTGGCCGCTCGCATCCACACTCGCTGGGTTGAGGAGACGCTGCTGGCCCCGGGTGGACCGGCTTCATGAGAGCCGTGTCGTTCATCGACACAACGCTGCGCGACGCGCACCAGTCGCTGTGGTCCACGCGCATGACCACGGCCATGATGCTGCCGGTGGCACCCGTCCTCGACCGGCTGGGCTTCGAGGCGATCGATCTGGTCGGCGGGGCCGTCTTCGACGTCTGCGTCCGCTACCTGCGCGAGGATCCGTGGGAGCGGATGCGCCTGATGAGCCGGGTGGTCACGCGCACGCCCCTCATCGTCATGACGCGCGGCCAGAGCCTCTTCACGTTCGAGCTCTTCCCCGACGACGTCGTCGAGCTGGCGGCCGAGCGCATCGCGGCCAACGGCATCCGGTACGTCACCCCCTACGACGCGCTGAACGACATCCGCAACATGGTCGTGCCCGTCCGGGCCTCCAGGGCGGCCGGGCTCTACGTGGCGGGCGGCATCGTGTACACGGTGAGCCCCATCCACACCGACGCCTACTACGCCGACAAGGCCCGCCAGCTGGTGGCCCTGGGCGTGGACGCCGTCTTCCTCAAGGACCCGAGCGGCCTTCTCAAGCCGGAGCGCGTGCAGACGCTCATTCCCGCCCTGCGGGCGGCGGTCGGGGATCGCCGGCTCCAGCTCCACACCCACTGCCTGACCGGGCTCGGGCCGCTCTGCGCGCTGGAGGCCATCCGGCTGGGCGTGGACACCGTGCACACCGCCACGTCGGTCCTGGCCCACGGGGCCTCGCAGCCGCCGACCGAATGGGTGGCGCGCCACGCCCGACGGATGGGCTTCACGGTGTCCCTCGACGAGACTGGGCTCCGGCCCGTCGCCGACCATTTCCGCTACATCGCCCGGCGAGAGGGCAAGCCCCTGGGCCAGGTCGCCGAGTACGATCCCTCCCACTACGAGCATCAGATGCCGGGGGGCATGGTGTCCAATCTCCAGTTCCAGCTCCAGCAGCTGGGGCTGGCCCACCGGCTGGAGGAGATCCTGGAAGAGACCGCGCGCGTGCGCCGCGAGCTAGGCTACCCCATCGTGGTCAGCCCCTTTGCGCAGTTCGTGGTGACCCAGGCGGTGCTCAACGTCATGCAGGGCGAGCGGTACCGGACCGTGCCGGACGAGGTGAGGAAGTACGCGCTCGGCTACTACGGCGCGCTCGCGGCGCCGATCGACCCGGATGTGCTGGACCGAATCACGGGCGGCCAGGAGCCCGTCACGGCGCGCCCCGGCGACCTCATCCCGCCGGGCGTCCAGCGCGTGCGCCGGGAGCGAGGGCCGTTCGCGTCGGATGACGATCTGCTCCTGGCCGCCTTCTACAGCCCGCAGGAGTTCGCAGCGCTGGCGGCGGCTCGGCCGATCCGGACGAGCTACCCGATCGGCCGCACCCCGCTGGTCACGCTGATCAAGGAGTTGGCCGCCCGGCGCGAGATCGCAGCCGTGCGGATCGTCAAGGGGGGCGCGCGATGAGTCGCGACGTGGTGATCCTCGGCGGAGCTCGGACCCCGATCGGGAAGTTCGGGGGTACCCTTCGCCCGCTGACCGCGGTGGACCTCGGCGGGCACGCCATCCGCGCGGCGCTGGAGCGGACGGCCACGCCGGCGGCAGCGGTGGACGTCTGCGTCGTGGGCCACGCGCGCCAGGCGGGCAACGGTCCGAACCCCGGCCGCCTGATGGCTATCCGGGGCGGGCTGCCGGCGGCCACGCCGGCCTACACGGTGCAGCAGGCCTGCCTGTCGGGGTTGCTGGCCGCCATCCAGGCCCGGTACGCGATCCTGGAGGGCGACGCCGGCGTCGCCGTCGCGGCCGGTGCCGAGCACATGAGCAGCATCCCGTTCCTGTCCTTCGACACGCGCTGGGGGGCGCGGATGGGCCACGCCAGCCTGGTGGACGCGATGTTCAAGGACGGGTTCATCGACCCCCTCACCGGCCAGCACATGGGCGAGCTGTGCGATGCGCTGGCCCGGCGCTACGGGATCGGCCGGGCGGAGCAGGACGCCTTCGCCGTGGAGAGCCAGCAGCGGGCAGCCGCCGCGCGGAAGGACGGGCACTCCCAGCGGGTCCTGGCGCCGATGCCACTGCCACGCAACAAGGGCGAGCCGGTGGTCTTCTCGGAGGACGAGCACGCGCGGGCCGACACCACGGCCGAGAGCCTGGCCAAGCTGTCCCCGGCCTTCGGGAAGGGCGGGACGATCACGGCCGGCAACGCCTGCGGCATCACCGACGGCGCCGCCGCCCTGGTGCTGGCCTCGGCCGACGCTGTGCGGGGCCTGCCTGGGCGGCCGCTGGCCCGCATCCTGGGCGCGGCCATCGCCGCCGTGGACCCCGCCGAGTACGCCATCGCCCCGGTCGCCGCCGTGCGCAAGCTCGTGGCCGGGCTCGGACTGGCCGTGGACCGCTTCGACTTGGTCGAGATCAACGAGGCGTTCGCGGCCCAGGTGCTCGCCTGTCTGCGCGACCTTGAGCTCGATCTCCGTCGCGTCAACGTGTGGGGCGGCGCCATCGCGCTCGGGCATCCCATCGGCATGTCGGGGACCCGGATCCTGCTGAATCTGGTCCACCAGCTCGACGTCCTCGGCGGTCGCTACGGGCTGGCGGCCATCTGCGGCAACGGCGGCCACGGCGCCGCACTGGCCGTCGAGCGCCTGTGAGCGCCGTCACCATCGACGCGCGTCGGTTCCGGACGTTCGAGCGGCAGGCCCATGACCGGATCGCCGACTCCTACGAGGCATTTTTCGCGCCGGTCACCGCGCAGGCGGCTGAGCCACTTCTCGACGCGGCCGGCGTTGGATCTGACGTCCGCGTGCTCGACGTCGCCACGGGGCCGGGCGCCGGGGCCGCGCGTGCGGCGTCTGGTGGCGCGGCCGTCACCGGCGTGGATATCGCTCCGCGCATGCAGCGGCGGATCCGGGGGGCTCTGCCCGCCTCGTCGCGGCTCACTCGGCATCGGGTAAGCTACGGCTTCCGGTCGCGTTCACCAGCGCCGCGGGCCTGAGACCGTGAAACCACCCCTCGAGCGGCTCTTCAGGCCGCGGTCCATTGCCATCGTGGGCGCATCGGAGGACTTCACGAGAATCAACGGCCGGCCCCTGAAGTTTCTGCTCGACAACCGATACCCGGGTCGCATCTTCCCGGTGAACCCCAAGTACGAGCAGCTGGCTGGCCTGCGCTGCTACCCGAGCGTCGCTGCTATCCCAGGACCGGTGGACCTGGCCATCGTGGCGGTTCCCGCCCGGGCGGTGCTGGAGGCCATCTCCGACTGCGCCGCCAAGGGGGTGGGGGCGGCGGTCGTCTTCAGCTCCGGGTTCGGGGAGATGGGCGAGGAGGGCCGGCGGCTCGAGCAGGCCGTGGCCGAGGCGGCGCGCCAGGGCGGCCTGCGTCTGTGCGGCCCCAACACGCTGGGCATCATGAACACCTTCGACCGCGTGATGGCGACCTTCAGCCAGGCCGGCGAGGGGGAGATTTCGCCGGGGCCGGTGGCCTTCGTGACGCAGAGCGGGGCTTTCGGCACAGCGATCGTCGCCCTGGGACGCAAGCTCGGTGTGTCGTTCGGGTACTTCGTCAACAGCGGCAACGAGGCCGATCTCGGTTTCGCTGAGCTCCTAGCCTGGGTCGTCGAGGACCCGAACGTGAAGGTCGTTGCCGGGTACATCGAGGGACTCCGGGACGGCCGTCTGCTGCTCGAGGTGGCCGACCGGGCGCTGACGCTTGGCAAGCCCCTGGTGATCGCCAAGGTCGGCCGCTCCTCGGCCGGCGCGCGCGCCGCCGCCTCTCACACAGGCTCGCTGGCCGGCACGGACCGCGTCTATACCGGCGTGTTTCGTCAGAAGGGCATCATACGGGCGCTGCACGAGGAGACGCTGCTCGATCTGGTCTCGGCATTCTCGCTGTGCCCGCTGCCGGCGGGCCGCCGCCTCGGCATCGTCACCCAGTCCGGCGGCGCCGGTGTGCTGATGGCCGACCGTGCGGAGGAGCTAGGGCTCGAGGTGCCGCAGCTGGCGCCGGGAACACAGGCCAGCCTGCGCCAGGTCGTGCCGGCCTTCGGTGCCGTCCGCAACCCTGTGGATATCACCGCGCAGTTTATCGCCGAGCCCACCTTGCTACGCGCGTCGCTGGAGCTGGTCCTCGCCGATCCAGGCGTGGATGCCGCGATCTTCTACCTGGGTCTCATGGAGCGCTTCGCCGACCAGGTGGTCTCGAACCTGCGCGAGGTACACGCGCGCACCGGCAAGCCACTGGTGGTCGCGTGGGTAGCCGCGCCCGACGGCGCGCTGCGCGCGCTGCGGGAGAGCGGCATCTGCGTCCTGCCCACGGCCACCCGCGCCGTGGACGTCGTGCACGGGCTGGCGACTTTTGCGGAAGCCCACCACCGACGGCAACGCGAGCCCGCGGCCATTGGCGGCGTCGCCACGGGGCGCGAGACGCTCAGGCGCGCCATGGCGGCCGCCCGTGCCGCAGGCCGACGGGCGCTGCCCAGCAGCGCCGCCTTCGACATGCTGGCCGCGTACGGTGTCCGCACCCCGCGCGCCCGGCTGGCCACGTCAGCAGAGGCAGCGGCCGAGGCCGTGCGGGCTTTTGGGGTGCCGGTCGCCCTCAAGGTGGAGTCCGCTGGCATCCTGCACAAGACGGAGGTGGACGCCGTCCGGCTCGGGGTGCGCGAGCCAGCCGAGGCCTCGCGGGCGTTCGACGCCATTGTGGTCAGTACTCGCCGCCACCGGCCAGACGCGATCGTCGAGGGCGTGCTGGTGCAGGAGATGGTGTCGGGCGGCGTCGAGGCGGTGGTCGGTGCCCGCCGCGACCCGCAGTTCGGCCCCGTCGTCATGGTGGGCCTGGGCGGGGTTCTGGTGGAGGTGCTGCAGGACGTGGCCTTCGGGGCCGCGCCGCTCACCCGGAGCGACGCGCTCCACATGCTGGCCACCCTGCGCGGCGCGCGCGTGCTGGAGGGCGTGCGCGGGCGGCCGCCGGCCGACGTAGACGCGCTCGTCGAAGTCATGCTCGCCGTGTCCCGGCTGATCGTCGAATCGGATGGCGGGATCGATGAGCTTGACCTGAACCCGCTGATCGTGCTGCCCAGGGGCGCCGGCGCGCTGGCGGTAGATGCGCTGGTGACGCTGACCGCGGACTGCTGAGCCCAGGACGATGACCATCGCCCCCGGCGCGCTGGCCGCGCTGATGGCGGGCGGCGCCCCCCACGCCGTGCTCGACGTCCGCGAGCGGGCCGCCTACGAGCGCGGCCACATCTTCCGGACGACCTCGCTGCCCCGCCGGCTCCTGGAGGTGCGCCTGCCGGGGCTGGTCAGCGCGCCCGGCACGCCCATCGTGTTGGTGGACGACGACGGGCGCCTGGCC
>JBBIIW010000028.1:0-14807 GCA_037446305.1 Candidatus Rokuibacteriota bacterium | reverse complement strand
GGCGATCGCGCTGGGCGCGGTGGCACCGACGACCATCCGCGCGCCGGAGGCCGAGGCGGCGGTGATCGGGCGTCCGCTCACTCCGGCCGTGCTCCGGGAGGCGGGCCGGGCGGCCGCCGCGGCCTGCCGGCCGATCGATGACGTCCGCGCCTCCGCCCGCTACCGCCGGCTTCTGGTCGAAACGCTGGTCGCGCGGGCCCTGGCCCGCTGCGCGGAGCGGATCGAGGGGAACCGATGACGAAGATCGCGCTGACGCTCACCGTCAACGGTGAGACCTACGAGGTCCTCACCGCGCCCCATCGCACGCTGCTCGATGTGCTGCGCACCGACCTCGGGCTGACCGGGACCAAGGAGAACTGCCTGGAGGCCGAGTGCGGCGTCTGCACGGTGCTGCTCGACGGTGCGGCGGTCAACGCATGCATTCTGCTGGCCGCCGAGTGTCCGGGACGCGCCATCACGACGATCGAAGGCCTGGGCGGGCCCGACGGGCTGCACCCGCTCCAGCAGGCCTTCATCGAGCACGGGGCCGTCCAGTGCGGCTACTGCATTCCAGGCATGATCCTGTCGGCCACGGCCTTCCTCGACGAGCGTCCGGCGCCGACGGAGGCCGAGGTCCGCGAGGCCCTGGCCGGCAACCTCTGTCGGTGCACCGGCTATCAGAAGATCGCGGACGCCGTGCTGGCCGCCGCCGGCCGGCTGGCTGACCGGAGGCCATGACATGACCCGCGAGACTCGCGTCGTCGGCAAGTCCCTGCCGCGCATCGACGCGGCCGGGAAGGTGACGGGCACGGCCGTGTACGCGGCCGACTTCGCGCTGCCGGGGATGCTGTGGGGCAAGATCGTGCGCAGCCGCGAGCCGCATGCCCGTATCGCGCGGGTCGACACGGAGCGGGCGCGCCGGATGCCGGGCGTGCGCGCCGTGCTGACCGCGGCCGACGTGGCCGATGTGCGCTACGGTGGGTCGCTCAAGGACGAGACGGTCTTCCCGCGCGACAAGGTCCGCTACGTGGGGCAGCCGGTGGCGGCGGTGGCGGCCGTGACCCCGGAGGCGGCGGAGGCGGCGGCTGCCGCCGTCGAGATCAGCTACGAGCCGCTGACCCCGGTGCTGGACCTGGCCGCGGCCCTGGCCCCGGGCGCGCCCCTCGTGCACGAGCACTGGCGAGACTACACGGCCATTCCGATCCTCCACCGTGACGGCAACGTGTGCAACCGCGCCCGCGTCGTCACCGGCGACCTCGAGCGCGGCTGGGCCGAGGCTGACCGCATCTTCGAGCACCGCTTCACGACGGCGATGGTGCACCAGGGCTACACCGAACCGCGGGCGGCGGTGGCCGCCTGGGACTCCTCGGGGCAGGTGACGGTGTGGTCGAACACCCAGCTGCCGTTCGAGGTCCAGAACACGCTGGCCGAGATCCTCCAGATGCCGCCTGGACGCATTCGCGTCATCGTCCCCGGGATCGGCGGCGGCTTCGGGGGCAAGCTCCGCGTGGGCGTCGAGCCCATCGCCGCCCTCCTGGCCCGGAAGGCCGGCCGCCCGGTGAAGATCATGACGACCAGCGAGGAGGAGCTGACCGCGGCGTATCCGCGACAGGCGACGGTCATCGAGCTCAAGACCGGCGTCCGGCGCGACGGCCGCATCACCGCCAAGGAAGGACGTATCTGGTTCGATACCGGTGCGTTCGCCGGGTCGGGCCCCGGCGTGGCCTCGGTGGCCACGCTGATGCTGGCCGGACCTTACCGCATTCCGAACCTCTTTCTCGAGGGCTACGCCGTTTACACCAACAAGACCAATTGCGGCTCCTACCGGGCCCCTTCGGGGCCGCAGTCGAACTTCGCCGTCGAATCGCAGATGGATATCATCGCGGACGCGCTCGGTCTCGACCCGCTGGAGCTGCGACTGCGGAACATCGTTCGCGAAGGCGACGAGGGGCCGACCGGCCAGGTGCTGACGGCGGTGGGGCTCGAGGAGTGCCTGCTGCGGGCGGCCAGGGCCATCGGCTGGGAGGACCGCAGGCCCGGGGCGTGGCGCGGCAAGGGGCTGGCCTGCGGCTGGTGGACCACCACCGGAGGCTCCTCGGGCGTCTACGTGAAGATCAACCCGGACGGCACCGTAGCGCTCAACACGGGCGCCGCCGAGATCGGTACCGCCGCCCTCACCGGTGCGGCTCAGGTGCTGGCCGAGGAGCTGGGTGTGGACCTCGACGCCATCCGGGTCGTCTCGGCGGACACCTTCGCGACGCCCTTCGACTTCGGCGCCCAGGGCAGCCGGACGGCCTTCGCGGTCGGTAACGCGTGCCGGGCGGCTGTGGCCGAGCTGAAGCGCAAGATCTTCGCCGAGGCCGCGGCGCAGCTGCGCGTGGAGCCGGACGGGCTCGAGCTGCGCGACGGGCAGGTGGTGGCCAACGGCGCGCGCATGACGCTCGCCGAGGTCGCCCGCCTCAGCCAGCTCTCGGGCGGCGGCCTGATCGCCCACGGCACCTTCATCGCGCCGCCGACGCCGTACGACGCCAAGCGGGTCCAGGCCCACGTCTACCCGGCGTTCCACTCGCCGTCCTTCCACGCCCACGCTGTGGACCTCTCGGTCGATCCCGAGACCGGCGAGATCACCATTCACCGGTACGTGGTGGCGCAGGACGTCGGGTTCGCCATCAATCCCACCGCCATCGAGGGGCAGATCGAGGGCGGCGTGGCCCAGGCGCTCGGTCAAGCGCTGTCCGAGGAAATCGTGTACGCCGGAGGCCGCGTGCTGAACGCCAATCTGACCGACTACAAGATGCCCACCACCCTCGACATGCCGCGGGTGGAGGCGATCCTGGTGCAGCGCCGGAGCCAGGTCGGACCTTACGGCGCCAAGGGCGTGGGCGAGCCGCCGAACATCGAGCCGCCGGCCGCCGTCGCCAACGCCGTCGCGGCCGCGGCCGGCGTGCGGGTGACCTCGCTGCCGATCACCGCCGAGAAGGTCGCGCTCGCGATACGTGACCGCGACGGCGGGTGAGCGGACGGTGCCGGCTCGTCAGGGCGGGGTGAGCGGCATGCGCGCGCTGGATCGCCAGGCGATGCGGTGATGCCCCTGAGGACCGGCCTCCTGCTGCTGCCTGCGCAGCCGGTGCCGCGGCTCGTGGAGCTGGCGCGCTCCGCCGAAGCGCTCGGCTACGACGACCTCTGGGTCGCCGACGAGCGCTTCTTCCGCGAGGTCTACAGCTGCCTGACGGCCTGCGCCCACCGCACCGAGCGCATCCGCCTCGGCACCTGCGTGACCGACCCCTACTCGCGCCACCCGGCGCTCACGGCCATGGCGATCGCCACCGTGGACGAGCTGGCCGGCGGCCGCGCGGTGCTGGGCCTGGGAGCCGGGGTCAGCGGCTTCCGTGAGCTGGGCATCGACACCAGCCGGTCGGCCACCGCGCTGCGCGAGGCCGTCGAGCTCATCCGCCGGCTCCTGGCCGGTGAGACCGTGACGGTCAAGGGCCAGCAGGTGGCCTTCCACGGCGGGCGCCTGGACTTCACCCCGGCGCGCGGGGCCGTGCCGATCTACGTGGCCTCGCAGCGCGCCGCCGGCTGCCGGGTGGCCGGGCGGCTGGGCGACGGCGCCATCATGCAGGGCTGCGTGGCCGAGCCGTTGCTCGCCTTCTTCCGCGACACCGTGAGGACCGCCGCCCGGGAGGCGGGACGCGACCCGGACACGATCGACCTGGTGGCCCGGATCAACGTGTGCGTCGACGACGATGCGCGCGCGGCCCGCGACGTGATGCGGCCGACGATCGTGCGGAGCCTCTCGGCCCAGCGCCCGGACTTCTTCACGTTCACGACGGCCGGCGTCAGGGTGCCACCCGCGCTCCGGGACGCAGTGCTCTCGCTGCCCTACACCCACGACCCCGCGCCGCTCCGAGCGCTCGCGCCGCAGGTGTCCGACGAGCTGGTGGACGCGGTCACGCTCGCCGGGCCCCCGGACGCCGTCGCTCGCGGCGTGGCGCGCCTGGCGCGGGGCGGGATCAGCCAGGTGATGATCTACCCGCTCGGCCGCGACGGGCGCGCGGACACCACGATCGAGCGGTTCCAGCGCGAGGTGATGCCCCTCGTGCGCCGGGAGCTCGGCGCGTGACGCGTAACGACGCGGGACGACGGGGCGCGCGGCCGTGAACGGCGTGGGGGAGGCCCGCCACCCGGAGAAGGTCGGCGACCCCGCGCCGGCCGGTCACGCCGACCAGGGCCTGGACGACTGCCTCCGCCTGACGCTCGCGGGCCTCGGGGCGAACGGGCGGTGGTGGGTCGTGCACGGCCGCTTCTCTGCGGGCCGGACCGGCACGTGGCCCGACCGGGGCGGGCCGGAGTGACGGTGACGGTGCACATGCACGGCAATCTCCGGCGGTTCATGCCGGAGGGGCGAGATCGCGCGCCGCTGTCGGTGGCGCCCGGCACGACCGTGCAGGCCCTGCTCGTCGCGCTGGGCGCCGCCCAGGACACGTGGCTGGTGGCCGTGAACGGGTGCGCCGTCGAGCGAGACCATCGGCTGGCGCCCGACGACGTCGTCGAATGCTTCGAGCCCGTCGCCGGGGGCTGACGGGAAGAGAGGAGGAACCGGATGCCGGTGCGCTACGTCATCACCACGCTCAAGCCCGGGGTTCAGCCCGAGGACTACGAGCGCTGGCTGCGCGAGTACGACTACCGGGTCGCCAGGACGCTGCCCAGCATCGTCTCCTACCGGACCCACCGCATCGAGAGCCCCATCACCGGGGCCGAGGGCGCTGGCTGGAACTACATCGAGCGCATCGAGGTCCGCGACGTCGAGCAGTACCAGAAGGACCTGGCGTCGCCCGCCGGGCAGGAGCTGATCCGCCAGCTCTACGAGCACTACCTCGACCGGTCGAAGAACGTCTTCTTCTGGTCCGAGCCGATCCCCGACTAGCCCGTCACCCAAGGAGGCACGCATGAGCACCCGGATCGATCGCCGCTCCTTCCTGAAGGTGGCCGGCGCCGGCATCGCCGCCATCACCGCCGGCGTCGCGGTGCTGCGGCCCGGTCCGTCCTGGGCCCAGGATCCCCGCACCCTGGTGGTTGCCTGGGACTCCGACATCGACACGCTCGACCCCGCGGCCTTCAAGACCAACGGGGGCTACGTCACCATCGCGAACACGTGCGACAGCATGATCGGCTGGAAGGTCCAGCCGCTCGAGAACTCCCCGGGCTTCTTCCGGTCGCGGCCTGGCGAGTTCGAGGGGCTGCTGGCCGAGTCGTTCGCCGAGGAGGACGGCGGCGCCACGCTGGTCTTCAAGGTGCGCAAGGGCGCCCGCTTCCCGAGCGGTCGGCCGGTCACCGCGCAGGCGTTCAAGTACGCGATGGACCGGGGGCTCCAGTCGCCGGGCTACATGAAGCTCATCATCCCGCGCCTGATCCAGGTGACCGACCCGGCGAGCTTCCAGGTGCGCGACGACGCCACGTTCGTCATCAAGATGCCGGCGCCGACCCCGCTGGCCATGGACACCATCGCGCTCAGCAACAACGCGGTCCTCGACGTCGACCAGGTCAAGCCCCATGCCACCAAGGACGACCCATGGGCGGCCGAGTGGCTCAAGCGGAACCTGGCCGGCGTCGGTCCCTACCGGCTCGTCAAGAACGAGCCGGGGGTGGAGATCGTGCTGGAGGCCACGCCGAACTACTGGCGGACCAAGCCCTACTTCGAGCGTGTGGTGCTCAAGCTGGTCCCGAGCGAGGCCGACCGCGTCCTGCTGCTCAAGCGCAAGGCCGTGCACCTGGTGGCGGGTCGGCCCGGCCTGAGTCCCAAGAACGTCAAGTCGCTGGAGGGCGAGCCGGGGCTCAAGGTCTTCACGGTCGGCGACACCACGTGCAACTACCTGGCGATGAACCAGAAGAAGGCGCCGTTCGACAATGTCCTGGTGCGGCGGGCCGTCAACTACGCGATCCCCCTGCAGGCGATCGTGCCGAGCGTGCTCTACGGCTACGGCGTGCCCATGACGAGCCCCATCCCGACCTTGACGCCGAGCCACGTGGGCACGTACTCGCCCTACAAGCACGACATCCCGAAGGCCCAGCTCCTCATGAAGGAGGCCGGCGTCAAGACACCGATCCCGGTTGACCTGGCCGTGCGGGTGGGCTGGCCGACGCACGAGCAGGCCGCGGTCTGGATTCAGCGCGAGCTGGAGAAGATCGGCTTCAAGGTCAACATCGTCAAGGAGAGCGACGCCACCTTCCGCCAGGTGGCCATCAAGGGCGACCATACGCTGTCCATCGAGTCCTGGCAGTCGTGGGTCAACGACCCCTTCTACCACCTCAGCTTCCTGTTCGACTCGCGGCAGAAGTTCACGAACCTGTCCTTTTACCACAACGACAAGGTCAACAAGCTCATCGACGAGAACATGCACGAGACGAACGTCGCCAAGCGCAACGCGGCGTCCGAGGAGATCCAGCGGCAGATCATCGACGACGCGGTGTGGGGCATGCTCTGGTACGAGAACTGGACCCGTGTCATGTCGGCCGACCTGGTCGGCCTCGAGAAGCGGTGGGACACGTTCGAACGGTACTGGGCGGTCAGGCGCGCCTGACGACGGCGGCGGCCGGGGCCTGAGGGATGGGCCTCGGCCGCTACCTTCTCACCCGCGTGCTCCTCGTCGTCCCGACGCTGTTCGGGGTGACGGTGGTGACGTTCGTCCTGACCTACCTGCTGCCGGGCAACCCGGCGCTGGTGAAGGCCGGCCCGCTGGCCACGCCCGAGCATATCCAGGAGATGGAGCGCCGGATGGGGCTCGACCAGCCGGTCCCGGTGCAGTACTGGCGCTACCTCTCGGCGCTGCTGCGCGGCGATTTCGGCGAGAGCGCGACCACCGGCCGGCCGGTGCTGGAGGACTTCCGGCAGCGCGTGCCGGCCACGCTCGAGCTGACGCTGGCGAGCCTGCTCATCGCCGTCGCCCTCGGCATCCCGCTGGGGGTCATCGCCGCCGTGCGGCGCGACGGCCCCGTGGATCACCTGAGCCGGCTGGTCGGTGTCGGCGGTGTCGCGATGCCGACGTTCTGGACGGGTCTGCTCGCCATCTACGTCGTCTTCTACCACCTGGGCCTGGCGCCGCCGCCGCTCGGCCGGCTGAGCCCCGGGGTGACGGCGCCGCCGACGGTGACGGGGCTCTACACGCTCGACGCGCTGCTGGCCGGGAATCTCGTCGCCTTCCGCTCGGCGCTCCACCAGCTGCTGCTGCCGGCGCTCACGCTGGGCTTCTCGGTCATGGCGCCGGTGACCCGCATGGTGCGGGCGACCATGCTGGAGATCCTCGAGTCCGACTACATCAAGGCGGCCTGGGCGGCCGGGCTGCCGCGGCGGGCCATCGTCTACGGTGACGCGCTCCGCAACTGCCTGATCCCGGTCGTCACGCTGCTCGGCGTCGTCTTCGGGTTCCTGATGGCCGGCAACGTCGTCGTCGAGATCGTCTTCGCCTGGCCGGGGATTGGGAACTACGCGGTGACCTCGCTGCTGACGAAGGACGCGGCGCCCATCCAGGGGTTCGTGCTGTTCGTGGCCGTCGTCTACGTCGCGATCAACTTCACCGTCGATCTGGTGTATGGCCTCATCGACCCTCGAGTCCGTCTCCGCTGAGGCGCTGGCCGGCGTGCCGCGGCGGCCCGGGGCGCGGCTCTGGCGGCGCGCCCGCCGCAACGGGCTCTCCTTCGCGGCGCTGGTCGCGATCGTCGTGATCGCGCTCCTGGCCGTGCTGGCGCCCTGGGTGGCGCCCTACGATCCGGACGCGACGGATGCCCAGGCGGTGCTGGAGCGCCCATCGGTCCGCCACTGGCTGGGGACGGACATCTTCGGGCGCGACCAGCTGAGCCGGATCATCTGGGCCGGGCGGCTCGACTTGCTGGTGGCGCTTTCGGCGACGGCGATGGCGCTGACCGCCGGGGCGGTGCTGGGGGCGCTGGCCGGCTACCGGGGCGGCCTGGTCGACCAGTTCGTGATGCGCCTGGTGGACACGATCATGGCCTTCCCCGCCTTCATCCTGGCCATGGGCATCACGGCGGCGGCGGGCAACTCGACCGTGAACGTGGTGGTGGCGATCGCCGTCACGCACGTGCCGATCTACACCCGGCTGATCCGCGGCGAGATGCTGCGGGTGCGCGAGATGGAGTACGCGGAGGCCGCTCGCACCGTCGGCAACCCCCAGCGCCGCATCATCTTCTACCATCTCCTGCCCAATTGCGTTCCGCCGGTCATCGTGCAGGCCACGCTGGCCATGGGGTTCGCCATCCTGACGGTGGCGGCGCTCTCGTTCATCGGGCTCGGCATCCAGCCGCCGCAGAGCGAGTGGGGAGCGATGACGGCCGAGGGCGCCAGCTACATCGTCTCCGGCGAGTGGTGGATCTTCCTCTTCCCCGGCCTGGCCATCATGGTCACCGTGCTGGCGTTCAACCTGGTCGGCGACACGCTGCGCGATGTGCTGGATCCCCGGATGCGGGGGCTCGCGTGACGGCGCTGCTCGAGATCCGCGATCTCACGGTGCAGTTCGACACCGACGACGGCACGGTGGAAGCGGTCGATGGTATCTCGCTGGACGTCGGTCGGGGCGAGATCGTCGGTCTGGTCGGCGAGTCCGGCTCCGGGAAGTCGGTGACGGCCCTGGCGGTCCTGCGTCTGATTCGCCCCCCCGGGCGCATCGTCGGCGGTGCCATCCGGTTCGAGGGCCGCGACCTGCTCGGGCTGCCCGAGGAGGAAGTGCGGCGGATCCGCGGCTCGCAGATCGCCATGGTGTTCCAGAGCCCTCGCACCGCGCTCAACCCGGTGCTCACGGTCGGCCGCCAGATCGAACGCCTGTACCGCCTGCACGAGGGCCTGGGCGCCGACGAGGCGCGGCGCCGCATGCTCGAGATGCTGGCGCTGGTCGGCATCCCGGAGCCCGAGCGTCGGGCGCGCCAGTACGCCCACCAGCTCTCGGGCGGCATGTGCCAGCGGGTGATGATCGCGATGGCACTGGCCACCTCGCCGCGGCTCCTGATCGCCGACGAGCCGACCACGGGGCTCGACGTCTCGATCGCGGCCCAGATCCTGGATCTGCTGCGCGACCTGGGACGACGCACCGGCGCCTCGATCCTGCTCATCACGCACGACCTGGGTGTGGTGGCCTCCCTCTGCGACCGCGTGGCGGTCATGCACGCCGGGCAGCTCGTCGAGACGGCCGGGGTGCGCACCCTGTTTCGGGACCCGGCGCACCCCTACACGCGCGCGCTCGTGCGCTCGATTCCCCGCGTCGACCGGGAGGTCACGATGGAGCCGATCCCGGGCGTGGTGCCATCGCTCCTCGGCCCGCCGCCCGGGTGCCGCTACGCCGACCGGTGCCCCGAGGTGCTCGACGTCTGCCGTCGCCGCCGGCCCCCGCTGGTGCCGGTGGCCGATCAGCACGCGGTGGCGTGTTGCGCGGTCGAGGAGGCCCATGCCGCTGCTCGAGGTTGAGGGGCTCGCCAAGCACTTCCCGCTGCGCGGCCTGGCCGCGTGGGGAGCCCGCCTGCGTGGCCGGCCGGGACCGGCGGTCCGGGCGGTCGACGGCGTGTCACTGGCCATCGAGCCGGGCGAGACGTTCGGGCTGGTGGGCGAGTCCGGCTGCGGCAAATCCACGGCCGCCCGGTGCCTCCTGCGGGTGATCGAACCGACCGCCGGACGCATCCGCTTCAATGGCACCGAGCTGACGGCGCTCGCGGAGGAGCCGCTGCGCCGGTTGCGGCGCGACCTCCAGATGGTCTTCCAGGACCCCACCGCCTCGCTCAACCCGCGCTTCACGGTCGAGCGCACCGTCGAGGATCCGCTGGTGCTCCACGGCGACCTCGGCCGCGCCGAGCGGCGCGAACGCGTCCGCGAGGTGCTGGCGCGGGTGGGGCTCGGGCCGGAGCTCTCGGCGCGTTACCCGCACGAACTCTCGGGCGGCCAGCGCCAGCGGGTGAACATCGCCCGGGCCATCGCCACCGAGCCGCGCTTCGTCGTCCTGGATGAACCCACCTCGGCCCTCGACGTGTCGCTGCGGGCCCGGATCATCCTGCTGCTGGACGACCTGCGCGCGAAGCTCGGGATGACCTATCTCTTCATCTCGCACGACCTGGCGACGGTGAAGTACCTGGCCCACCGGGTAGCGGTCATGTACCTGGGCGTCATCGTCGAGGAGGCGCCGACGCGCGAGCTCTTCGCGCGGCCGCAGCACCCGTACACGCGGGCGCTGCTGTCGGCCATCCCCGTGCCCGACCCGGATGCGCGCCGCGAGCGGCTGGTGCTCGCCGGCGAGGTCCCGAGCCCGATCGACATCCCGGGCGGCTGCCGGCTGCGCACGCGGTGTCCGCTCGCCCAGCCGGTCTGCGCCGAGCCGGTGCCGCTGCGGACGGTCGCGCCGGGACACCGCGTGGCCTGCCATCTCGTGTGAAAGGAGAGCCCGATTCGATGGAAGCCGTCCGGACCCGTGACGACGTCGAGGATCTGATCCGCGGGCTCGCCCTCCTCGGCACCGGCGGCGGTGGCCGTCCCGAGCAGGGACGGGACGCGCTGCTGCCGCACGTGGAGGCCGGCCGGGCGATCAGGTGGGTGCCCGTCGATGCCATCGCCGACGACACCTGGGTGTGCTCGGTCTTCGGCATGGGGTCGATCGCTCCCGCCGAGCCGATCCCGCCCGCGGCGCGCGAGGCTCTCGGCTACCCGCGGGACTGGACCGTCGCCCGGCCGATGGTCCGGGCCGTCGAGGAGCTCCAGGCCTGGACCGGGCGGAAGGTCGGTGCGATCCTGCCGTTCGAGCTGGGCGCCGGGAACACCGCGAGCCCGATCGACGCCGCCGTCCGCCTGGGCCTCGCCGTCGTCGACGGTGATTGCGCCGGCCGCGCCATCCCCGAGCTGTGCCAGACCACGGCTGCCATTGCGGGCATCCGCTTCCCACCGGGCGTCATCGCGGACGCCTGGGGGAACGTGCTTTTGGTCAAAGAGACGCCGAGCGAGCTTCTTACCGAGCGGATCGGCAAGCTCGTCAGCGTCGCCTCCAAGTGGCCCGATATGAAGGCTCAGTGCGCGCACGCGGGCTTCTTGATGACCGGCCGCGACCTCAAGGCGATCACCGTCCGGGGCGGGATCTCGCGGGCCCTGACGGTCGGCCGGGCCATCCGCCACGCGGTCGCCGCCGATCAGGACCCGGTCGAGGCGGCCGCGCGGAGCCTGGGCGGCTGGGTGCTCTTCCGGGGCCGGGTGGCCAAGAAAGCCTGGGAGAGCCGCGACGGCTACATGTTCGGGACAACCGTGGTGGACGGGGAGGGGCCGGACGCCGGCCACACGCTTCGCATCTGGTTCAAGAACGAGAACCACGTCACCTGGCGCGACGAGCGTCCCTGGGTGACGGCTCCCGACCTGGTCATGCTGCTCGACGCCGCCGACGGCACGCCCTACACGAACACGCTCCTGCCGGAGGGCGCCCGCGTGGGGGTCGTCGGCGCCACCGCCGACCCCAAGCTGCGCACGCCGGCAGCGCTGGCCTGGCTGGGGCCGCGGCACTACGGATACGAGATCGACTACACCCCGATCGAGACGGTTCTGGGAGGAGGACGCTGATGGCGATCGTTCGCTACGTGCTGGCCCGGCTCAAGCCCGGCGTGAGCCCCGAGGAATACGAGCGGTTCGAGCGCGAGGTCGACTACGCGGTTGCGGCGCAGCTCCGAACGATCGTCTCCTACCGTACCCACCGGATCACCGAGGTCGGCGACCGCCTGGCCGCCGGCGGATGGGACTACATCGAGCGGATCGAGGTGACCGACCGCGCCGCGTACGAGCGAGAGCTGGCCGAGAAAGGCAAGGCGCTGCTCGACGAGCTGTACTCCAAGTACCTGGATCGCGCCTACACCACCTCGATCTGGTGTGAGCTGATCGAGCCGTGAGGGCGGGTCTCCTGCTCCTGCCTCACGAGCCGCCCGGGCGAACGGTCGAGCTGGCGCGGCTGGCGGAGGGCGCAGGCTACGATCACCTCTGGCTCGCCGACGAGCGCTTCTTCCGCGAGGTCTACTCCTCGCTCACCGCCTGCGCGCTCGCGACGCGCCGCCTCGTGCTGGGGCCCTGCGTCACCGACCCCTACTCGCGCCACCCTGCGCTCACGGCCGCGGCGATCGCGACGCTCGACGAAGTCGCCGGCGGGCGCGCCGCGCTGGGCCTCGGCGCCGGCATCTCCGGGTTCGCCGAGCTGGGCATCGCTCGGGCGCACCCGGCGGTGGCCATCGGCGAGGCGGTGATGCTGGTGCGCCGGCTCCTGAGGGGGGAGACCGTGACCCAGGCCGGCAAGGTCGTGAGCGTTCGCGATGGCCGGCTCGACTTCACCCCGCTCCGTCCGGACGTTCCCATCTACGTCGCCAGCAACGGGCCGCTTGGCCAGCGGGTGGCTGGCGCCGTTGCCGACGGCGCCATCATGGAGGGCTGTGGCAATCCCGCCGAGGCGCGGGCGCTCGCTGCCGCCGTTGCCGACGGCGCACGCCGGTCCGGTCGGGAGCCCGGCGCGACCGAGCTCGTCGCCCGGCTCAACGCCTGCATCACGGACGACGGCCATGCCGCCCGCGACGTCCTCCGCCTGCGGGTGGCCCGGACGCTGGGCGCCGGCCGCCTCCGGTTCGCGACGCTCGAGGCCCAGGGTCTGGCGCTGCCGCCGGAGGCGAAAGCCCGCGTGGCCGGGATCCCCTACGCCGCAGGCATCGAGCCGTACCGGCCGCTCTTGCCCCTGATCACCGACCGGGTGGTCGACGCGCTCGCGCTGGCCGGCACCGTCGACGAAGCGGTGGCGCGGGTGGTCGACCTCGCGCGGGCGGGCATCGGGCAGGTGATGATCCACCCCTTCGCGCCGCCCGACGGCACCGTCGAGGACACGATCAGACGGTTCGGGCTGGAGGTGCTGCCCCGCGTCCGTTCGGCGCTCAAGACAGGAGGACCGTGGCATGCAGGTCGATGACAGGCTCCTGGCCGGCAAGGTGGCCCTGGTGACCGGCGCCTCCTCCGGCGCCGGCGTGGCCATCGCCGGCGAGCTGGCTCGCCACGGCGCTCGCGTGGCCATCACCTACCGGCGTTCGGCGGCCGAGGCCGAGACGGTGGTCGGACACATTCGCCGGGACGGCGGGGAGGCGGTGGCGCTTCAGGCCGATGTCGCGCACGCTGCCGACGTGCGACGCGTCGTCGCCGAGGTCGAGCGACAGCTGGGCCCGGTGAGCGTGCTGGTGAACAATGCCGGGCCGTTCGCCGACACGCCGTTCCGGCGGCTGGCAGAGTCGGACTGGGACTACATCATGAACGCGAATCTCAAGGCGGTGTACCTGGCCGCGCAGCTGGTGGCCCCGGGCATGGAGCGCCTGGGCTGGGGGCGCATCGTGAGCCTGGGCGCCACCTCCGGGTTCGTCCGCTCCCACTCGGTCTACGGTCTGGCCAAGGCGGCGCTCCTGCACCTGACCGAGAGCCTGGCCGTGGAGCTGGCGCCGGCGATCACCGTCAACGCCGTGGTGCCGAGCCAGATCGCCAGCGCCCGGACCGACCGAATGCCGGCGTACAAGGCGGCGGCGATCGAGGCCACGCCGCTCGGACGACTGGTCACCCACGAGGAGATCGGCCGCGCCGTTCTCCTGCTCTGCTCGCCGTACTTCGACTTCATGACCGGGCGGGCGATCGTGCTCGACGGCGGCCGGAGCCTCCCGGTGTTCCCCCGCCTCGACCTCGCCGCCGGATCGGAGCCGTGACCATGGCGCTCTCGTCGGTTCTCCGGGCCCTCGACCTTCTGGACGCTGCCACCGTCACCGGCGAGCAGGTCGCCGACGCCATCCGGATGACGGGCCTGAAGCATATCGAGGTCCAGCGGTTCACCGGCGCGCGGGGGAGCACCGACTTCCTCCGCCTCACGGTCCCGGGCACCCGGGGCCGTCTGGCCGGCGGGGACGCGCCGACGCTCGGCATCATCGGGCGCCTCGGGGGCGTCGGGGCGCGCCCGACGAGGATCGGCCTGGTCTCCGACGGCGACGGTGCCGTGGCGGCGGTGGCGTGCGCGCTGGAGCTCGGCCGCATGGCGGCCGGGGGCGACCGGCTGCCGGGCGACGTGATGATCTCGACCCACGTGTGCCCCGACGCGCCGACGATCGAGCACCCGGTCGTCACGATGATGAACTCGCCCGTAGACATGGCGACGCTGAACCGCGAGGAAGTGCGGCCGGCCATGGAGGCGATCCTGACGGTGGATACGACCCGCGGCAACCGGATCGTCAACCGCCGGGGGGTCGCCATCTCGCCGACGGTCCGTGAGGGCTGGATCCTCCGCGTGTCCGAGGACCTGCTGACGATCCTGCAGCACGTCACCGGGCGCATGCCGGTGGTGCTGCCGGTGACCATGCAGGACATCACGCCCTACGACAACGGCCTTTTCCACGTGAACTCGATCCTGCAGCCGGCCACGGCGACCACCGCGCCCGTCGTGGGCGTGGCGCTCACCGCCGAGGTGGCCGTGCCGGGCTCCGCCACCGGCGCCTCCCAGCCGACGGACATCGACCTGGCGGTGCGCTTCTGCCTGGAGGTCGCCAAGGCGTTCGGCGCCGGCCAGTGCCGCTTCCACGATGCCGAGGAGTGGCAGGCGATCCAGCGGCGCTACGGTTCGATGCGCGTGCTCCAGACGATGGGACGGGAGTAGCCGGACGCCGGGTCAGGTCAGATCAGTTGCCCACCGGCCGGTGACGACTCACGTCGGCATGAAACGGGCTATGCTTGCCGCCGCGCCGGTATCGAGGTCGGGTTTTTCTTGGTGCCCCCAGCCCGGAGATCAGTTGGACCCGGA
>JBBIIW010000027.1:0-14859 GCA_037446305.1 Candidatus Rokuibacteriota bacterium | reverse complement strand
CGCCGCCGCCAGGCGCGCGGGCGGCAGCGCCGCCTGCGCGATCAGCGCGTCGATGTGCCTCGGCTCGTCAGCGCTCAGCAGGGCGAGCACCCGGCCCTCCTCGCTCCCCGCCTCCGGCCGCCCCGCGCCGCCGTCGTCCTCGGGGACGCGCAGCGCGTGACGCCACGGTTCCGGCAATTCCTGCACCACATCGGTCCAATCTCGAATCAGTGTAGCACCATCCCGGATGAGGCCATGCGGGCCGGCGCTCTGCTCGGCGGTGATTTTGCCTGGAACGGCGAACACTTCGCGTCCCAGCTCGCCCGCGAATCGCGCGGTGATCAGGGCGCCCGAGCGCTCGCCCGCCTCCACGACCACGACGCCCAGCGCGAGCCCGGCCAGGGTGCGGTTGCGGGCCGGGAAGTGGCCCGGCAGCGGGCGCGTGCCCGGCGGGAACTGCGAGACGACGGCCCCCCGCGTCTCGATGTCGTCGCGCAGGCGGCGGTGCTCGGACGGATACACGAGGTCCACCCCGCAGCCCAGCACGGCCACCGTGCGCCCGCCCGCGGCCAGGGCCCCGCGATGCGCGGCGGCATCGATGCCGCGGGCCATGCCGCTGACGATCGTCACGCCTCGCGCCGCCAGATCGAAGGCCAGGCGCTCGGCGACGGCCAGCCCGTACGGGGTGGCGCGGCGGGCGCCGACGATGGCGATCGCCAGCGCATCGCCGGCCTCCAGGCGGCCGCGCACCCAGAGCCGCGGCGGCGACGGCACGGCGGCCAGCAGCGCCGGATACGCCGGCTCGCCGGGGGCCAGAACCATGGGCGTACTGTGGCCGGGCGGCGCCCCCCGGTCAAGAATCCGGACCGATACACGATGGCGGATGCCGGCGCCGACCGCCGGCCTGAACGGTCAGCGGCGCGCCGTGGGCCGCTCCCGGAGCAGGGCGCGGGCCCGCGCGGCGGACTCCGAGCCCGGATACTCCTCGAGCAGCCGGCGCCACACCTCGCGGGCGCGGGCGGGCTCGCGCAGCCGGACGTAGCAGAGGCCCATCTTGAGGAGCGCGTCGGGGGACTTGCCGTTGATGTTGGGGTACTCGAGCACCTTCTGGAACTCCACCAGCGCCTGCCGGTAGTCGCGCTGCTCGTAGTACGCCTCGCCGATCCAGTACTGGGCGTTCGCCGCCAGCGGATGGCGCGGGTGGCGCGCGATGACGTCGAGGAACTCCAGGACGGCCTGGCCGTGCTCGCGGGCCCGGAAGGTGGCCAGGGCCACCCCGTAGGCGGCCTCGGCGCTCAGGGCTCGCGGGGCCGGCGCCGGCTTCGGCGGTGGAGACGGCGCCGGCGCGGCCGCCGGGGGCGGCGGCACCAGGGTGACCGGCCGCGCCGCCAGGTCGTCCCGCACCCGCTCGAGGCCGCTCTCGGCGCCGGCCAGCCGCGCCTCGAGCGCCGTCACCTGCGCCCGGGCGGCGGCCAGCGTGCGGTCCAGCTCCTCCACGCGCGCGGTGAGCACGCGCAGGGCCGCCTCGACCTCGGCCTGACGGCCGCCCGCATCCTGCTGCTCCTGGCGGAGACCGCTCAGCTCGGTGCGGAGGAGGGAGAGTTCCTTGCGGACGTCGCGCACGCTTCCGCGCGACGCGCACCCTGCAGCGAGGACGGCCAGCGCGGCGACGGCCGCCACGAACCTCGACATGCCGCGGGGACCGTAGCACGCGGGCGAAATCGAAGTCAACGAAATCACGGCCGGCCGGCGCCGCCCGCCGGCGCTAGCCGGCCAGCTCTCGCAGCACCATCACCTCGACGCGGTCGCCGGCCTCCAGCGTGGTCGCCCCCGGCACGACGGCGAGCCCGTCGGCCAGGACCATCGAGCGCAGGATGGCCGAGCCCTGGTCGCCGGTCAGGCGGGCCCCGTAGCCGTCGCCGTCGCGCACGAGGGTGACCCTGAGGTAGCCCCGCCGGGAGCCGGGATTCGCGATCCGCTCCAGCGCGCGGGCCGGCAGCCGCGGGCGAAAGAGCGCCGTCCGACCGCTCATCTTCCGCAGGGCCGGGCGCACGAACAGCTCGAAGGTGACCATGGCCGAGACGGGGTTGCCGGGGAGCCCGAAGACGAGCGTCGGGCCCAGCGAGCCGACCGTGATGGGCTTGCCCGGCCGCATGGCGACCTGCCACAGGTGCAGCGTCGCGCCGGCCCGGATCAACGCGTCGCGCACGAGATCGAGCTCCCCGACCGACACGCCGGCCGAGGTGACGAGGACGTCCGCCGCCCGCCCCCACTCGAGGCGCTCCTCGATGGCCTCCACGCGATCGGAGGCCACACCCAGGTTGACCGGCTCGCCCCCGGCCTCGACGACCTGGGCCATCAGCGAGTACGTGTTCGTGTTGGGGATCTGGCCGGGGGCCGGCTCGGCGCCGAGGTCGGCCAGCTCGTTGCCGGTGGACAGGATGGCGACGCGCGGCCGGCGGTGGACCAGGACCGGGGTGTGTCCCAGCGTCGCCAGCAGGCCCACCTCCGGCGGCCCCAGCCCGCGCCCGGGCTCCAGCACGCGCTGGCCGGCCTCCACGTCCTCGCCCCGCGGCCGCACGGAGGCGCCGGCCTGCACCGGCCGGGCCAGCCGCACGCGGTCGCCATCGGTCTCGACCTCCTCCTGCGGCACCACGGCGTCGCTGCCGGGCGGGAGCGGCGCGCCCGTGAAGATCCTCACCGCCTCGCCCCGCGCCAGCGGGCGAGCCGGGAGCATTCCGGCCGTCACCCGGCCCACCACGGCCAGCGTGACCGGCGCCGCCTGCGTGTCGGCGGCCCGCACCGCGTAGCCGTCCATGGAGGCGTTGGCCCAGGGCGGGATGACGCGGCGGGAGACGACCGGCTCGGCGAGCACACGGCCGAGGGCGAGGCGGAGGTCCACGCGCTCGGTCTCCAGCACCCGGGCGCGCCCCAGGACCTGCTCCAGCGCCTCCTCGACGGTCAGCATGCCCCGAGTCTAACGCCGGCCGGCCGCGACGCGCCCGGTGGCGACCCGGGCCGCCCGGGGAGCGGTGCCCCCTCGACTACGCGTCCAGGGCCGGGCGGAAGCGGGAAAAGAACCAGCGGCGCGAGAGCAGGAACAGGCTCAGGAACCCGGCCGTGATCGCGAGCTCCTGCCAGCCCAGCGGCAGGCGGGCCGCCGCGTCCACGGACGGCACGATCACCAGCACGCGCTCGAGGAAGATGGCCACCAGCCCGAACACGGCCACCACCACCAGCGGCGTGTGGCGCTGCGGCGGGCGGCCGGTCAGGCGCTTGAGCAGGTAGGCGAAGGGGATCAGCCAGCCGACCACGAGCACCACCCAGGCCAGGGTCTGCCAGGGCTGCACGAAGAAGCGGCCCACGAAGAACCGGGTCTCGACGGGGACGTTGCCGTACCAGATGACGAGGTACTGCGACCAGAAGAAGTACATCCACATGATGGACATGGCGAACTGCAGCTTGGCCACGTCCTGGACGGCGGCCGGGGGGATGGGGGCCAGGCCCCGCGCCTCGGCGGCCACCGCCAGGATGCTGAGCAGCGCGAAGCCGGTGTAGAGCGTGCTGACGACGAAGTAGCCGCCGAAGAGGCCGCTGTACCAGATCGGGTCGAGGCTCATCACCAGGTCGAACCCCCAGAGCGAGACGGTGATGACCCACAGGAACAGGAGGATCGTGGCCAGGCGATTGCGCCGTCCCCGCTCGCGCTCGTCCGCGACGCGCGGCGGGCCGGCCAGCAGGGTCCGGGCGAAGACGAAGCAGAGGCCGAACAGCGCGGCCGCGCAGATCAGCGTGCGGGTCCAGAAGAAGGGCGTGTTGAGCCAGGCCGCCTTGACCGCGACCGGCTGGCTCACCCAGGGATAGAGGGCCGTCCGGCCCGCGAAGAGCACGAGCAGCAGCACGAAGGCCACCGGCAGGAAGCCGACCGTGGTCAGGGCGAGCCGCCGTACGCTGGGCGACCAGCGGGCCTCGGTGAGCTGCATCATGCCGGCGATGGCCGGCCCGGTCACCGCCAGCCCCGACCAGAACACCAGGTTCACCAGGTAGATGGACCAGACGCGGGCCGCCGCCGTGGAGTTGACCCCGACCAGGAAGGCGATGGCGCCCAGGACCGCGAGGACCGCCCACACGATCGTCATCGGGCCGCCAGCGTCCGCAGGAAGTTGACCACGTGCCAGGCCTCCTGGGAGGACAGCACCTCGCCGTAGGCCGGCATGACGGCCCCGCCGACCATCACGTAGCTGTGCCAGTAGCCGTCGGTCCGCTGCCGCTGCAGCTCGGCGTTGGTCAGGTCCGGCGGGGGGATGAACCGGGTGGCCACCGGCCCGGTCACGCCCCCCTTGCCCTCCGGCCCGTGGCACGGCACGCAGAAGGTCCCGTAGTACTGCCGCCCGAGCGCGACCGACTCGGCCGTGGGCTTGATCGGGTTGGGCTGCCGGGTGGCGCGCTCGCGCTCCTCCCGGGGCAGGATCAGCTCGCCGCCGCGGGGCACCACGCCGGCCGGCATGGCGAAGACGCGCTCGCCGGGATCGATCCGGGGCGTCTGGGCCATGTTGTTGAGCCAGCGGTACCCGATGACGCCGGCCATCAGGGCCCCCGAGCCGGCGACCAGCAGCATGACGAGCGCGAAGACGTACTTCACGGCCGGAGCTCCTCGGCGCCCGCGGATTCCAGGATCTGGCGGACGCCGGCGACCTGGTCCGGCGCCACCCGCACGGCCACCCCGAACCGGTCGTTGGTGAACCGCGGATCGAAGGTCGGCGAGGGCCGGAGCCGGGGCAGGCGGCCCAGCACGATCAGCCCCAGCAGGGTGGCGATGCCCCCGAACAGGATCGTCAGCTCGAAGGCGATCACCACGAAGGGCGGGATGGAGGCGACCGGCTTGCCGCCGGTCACCAGGCCCCACTGGAGCGAGCTCCAGATCGTGAGGAAGAAGCCGGAGGCGGTGCCGGTCAGCCCCCCGATCAGGGTGAACAGCCGCACCCGGCTCACCGGCCGGTCGCGCTCCATGACCTCCTCGATCTCGTGCATCGGCACCGGCATGTACACGGTCAGGTCCTGGTAGCCCTTGGCCCTGAGCGTCTCCAGCGCCCGCACGGTGGTGTCCACGTGGGCGAAGACGCCCAGCACGTCAGTGGTGGCCGGCATGCGCGCCTTCCTTCACCGGGGCCGGGATGGTCTCCTTCACCTCCACGACCGAGACCGAGGGCATGAGCTTGATGAAGCCCAGGAAGAGCAGGAAGAACCAGGCGAAGCTGCCGACCACGATGGTCGTGTCGGCGACCGACGGCACGTACAGGCCCCAGGTGTACGGGTAGAAGTCGCGGGCCAGCGAGGGGACGATGATGTTGAAGCGCTCGAACCACATGCCGATCAGGATCAGGACCGAGACCCCGAACAGCCAGCCGGGGCTGGTCCGGGCCCGCTTCCAGAACAGCACCAGCGGCGCCACGCAGTTGCAGAAGTACATCAGCCACAGGGCCCAGGCGTAGCTGGCCGTCACCTTCCAGAAGAGCGAGGCCCGCTCGAAGTGGTCGCCGCTGTACCAGGCGGTGAAGATCTCGCAGACGTAGAAGTAGGTCAGGACCAGGCTGGTCACCAGCACCAGCTTGGCCATGGCGTCCAGGTGGCGGTCGGTGATGTAGGCATCCAGGCCGAAGAACCGCCGCATGGGCAGGATCAGGACCAGCACCATGGCGAAACCCGAGAAGATGGCCCCGTCCACGAAGAACGGCGCGAACAGGGTGGAGTGCCAGCCGGGGACCAGGGCCATGGCGAAGTCCCAGGACACCACGCTGTGCACGGAGAGCACCAGCGGGGTGGCCAGGGCCGCGAACAGCCCGTAGGCGCGGCGGTAGTGGCGCCACTGCTCGTACGAGCCTTCCCAGCCCAGCGACAGCATCCCGTACAGCCGCCGCCGCCAGCCGGTGGAGGCGTCGCGGAGGGCGGCCACGTCGGGGATCAGGCCCACGATGAAGAAGACCGTGCTGATGGACAGGTAGGTGGAGATGGCGAAGACGTCCCAGACCAGCGGCGACCGGAAGTTCGGCCACAGGTCCCGCTGGTTGACGTACGGGAGCAGGAAGTACGCGTACCACATCCGCCCGGCGTGGATCAGCGGGAACAGGCCCGCGGTCATGACGGCGAAGATGGTCATGGCCTCCGCCGCCCGGTAGATGGACGTGCGCCACCGGGCCCGGAACAGGTAGAGGATGGCGGAGATCAGGGTGCCGGCGTGGCCGATACCGATCCAGAACACGAACGTGGTGATGTACATCGCCCACATCTGGGGCGTGCGCTTGCCGGCCGCGCCCATGCCCACCCAGATCTGGAACGTCCAGGCCAGGATGCCGCAGGCCAGCAGCAGCCCGATGAGCGACATCCAGGCGTAGTAGAGCTGGCCGGGCGGCGCCAGGGTGCGGATGACGTCGCGGTTGACGTCGGCGAACGTCGGGCTCCGGCGCTCCACGGCCGTGCTCATGCGTGCTGCCTCACGACCTTGCGCAGGTGCAGGACCGAGGGCCGGGTGCCCAGCTCCTCCAGCACGCCGTAGGCGCGGGGCGAGTGCTGCAGGCGGCTCACCTCGCTGCCATCGTCCTTGAGGTTGCCGAACGTGATGGCCTGGGTGGGACAGGTCTGCTGGCAGGCCGTCATGATGTCGCCGTCGCGGACTGGCCGCCCCTCGTCCCGCGCCCGGTCCTTGCCGGCGATGATGCGCTGGATGCACATCGTGCACTTCTCCATCACCCCGAGCTGCCGGACGGCCACGTCGGGGTTGAGCTGCACGGACAGGGGCTCCGGCCACTCGTACGTGTACCAGTTGAACCGCCGCACGTGGTACGGGCAGTTGTTGCCGCAGTAGCGGGTGCCCACGCACCGGTTGTAGACCTGCCCGTTCAGCCCCTCCTCGGTGCGGTACGCCGCGAACACGGGACAGACCGGCTCGCAGGGGGCGACCTCGCAGTGCACGCAGAGCATGGGCAGGAAGAGGTTCGTCGGGTGCGTCGGCTCGCCCTCGGCCCACCGCTCCACCCGCAGCCAGTGCAGCTGCCGCCCGTACGCCGCCTGGGCCTTGCCCACCACCGGCACGTTGTTCTCCGCCTGGCAGGCCACCACGCAGGCCTGGCAGCCCAGGCACAGGTCCACATCGATGGCCATGCCCCACCGGTACCCCGGGTACTGCTGGGGCGGGTACATGCTGGGCAGGGCGTGCGGCTCGCGGGCGCCCCGCAGCGCCTGCTCCCGCGCCGCGGCCAGGTCCACGTGCTGGGCCAGCTCGCGGTCGTCCTGGTCGTGGGTCGCCTGCAGGATGGCCAGCGGCCGGCGGGCGCCGGTCGGCGCCAGCGTCACCTTCACCGCCAGGTAGGCCAGGCCGCCCGAGGCCTCGTCCACGGCGCCCCCGAGCAGGGCCACCGGGTTCATAGGCGTGGGCGGGGCGCTCACGTAGCGGCCGACGTGGTAGGGCGCATACCGGTGTCCGACGGGGATCGCCACCGCCGAGGGGTGCAGGGTGGGCGACACGTAGGCCGGCAGCTCGATGGCGCCCTGCGGCGAGGTCACGCGCACGAGGTCGCCGGGCGCGATCCCCAGCCGGGCCGCCGTCTCCGCCGGGACCTCCACGAACGCGTCCCAGACCGCCTGCGTCATCGTGTCCGGCGCCTCGTGCAGCCACGAGGCGCCCGCGCTGCGGCCGTCGTAGAAGCGGAACGAGGGATAGGGCAGGAGCGTCAGCCCCTCACCCTGCAGCGCCGGCGGTCCGGGGTCCACGGGCGCGACCCGGGCCCGGACCGTCGCGGCCGGCGTCTCCCGCCACACGCCGCCCTGCTGCAGGGCCGCCCCCCAGCGGTCGCCCACCAGGGGCTCCCAGCGCGATCGCAGATAGGCCTCGAAGGTCGGCCACGGCAGCGGGCCCTGCCCTTCCTCGGTGCCCAGGACACCACGGGCCACCCGCAGCAGGGCGTCGCCGAAGGGCAGCGCGTCGCGGACGGGCGCCATCGTGGGCTGCAGGAGCCCCAGGACGCCCTCGCGAGGCGAGTAGTCGCCCCAGGACTCCAGCCAGTGGGTGGCCGGCAGGATCAGGTGCGCCAGCCGGGTCGTCTCGTTCGGCGCGTTGGTGAAGCTGACCACGAGCGGCACCCGCCCGGCGGCCTCGGCGAAGTTCAGCCCCGCCGGCAGCGTGAAGGCCGGGTCGACGTCCGGCCCCAGCAGCAGCACGGCGATCTCGCCGCGCCGCATGGCCTCCACCAGCCGGGCCACGTCGGCGAACGGCGTGACCTGCCCGTAGGCGGAGTCGGGACCGAAGCGCACCGTCCGCCCCACGGCTCCCACCGCCGCGTTGAGCAGGTGCACGGCGGCCAGCGTGGCGGTGGCGTTGGTGCCGGTGACGGCGGCGCCGCCCCCGACGGCCAGTCCGGGCCTGGCGTGCCCGAACACCTCGGCGATGTGCCTGATGGTCTCGGCCGGCACCCCGCTCTGCTCGGCCACCCTCGCCACGTCCACGCCGGCGACGGCCTCGGCGAACCGCCGGTCGGCGAGGCCCTGGTCCACCAGGGACCTGAGGACGGCCAGCGCGAGCAGGCCCTCGGTGCCGGGCGCGTTGCGGATCCACTCGTCGGCGTTCGCGGCCGTGATGGACTGCCGGGGCTCGACGTGGATGAACGTGCCGGCGCGCCCGCCCCGGAAGCCGTGCATGCGGGCGAAGTCCCGGGCGTGGTTCACGTTGGAGAGCCAGGTCTCCACGAAGTCGGCGCCGAAGGACAGCACGACCTCGGCCTGGTCGAAGGCGTAGTACGGGATCGCGTCGCGGCCGAACACCTGGCGGCTGGCGGCCCGGAGCGCCTCGTGACCGAAGGGCTCGTACGTCACCCGGGGTCGCGCCCCCAGCGCCTGCACCCAGCGGTCCATCAGGGCGGCCAGGCTGCCCGACTCCAGGTGCGTGACGAGCGCCACCGCCCCGCCCCGGCCGCCCGCCCGCAGCTCCCGGATCCGGGAGGCCACCAGGCCCAGCGCGTCCTCCCACGTCGCCGGCTGCAGGGCGGCCCCGTCCCGGCGCTGGGGGCCGGAGAACCGGTCGGGATGGTACAGGCGCTGGAGGGCGGCCTGGCCCCGGACGCAGAGGGCGCCCGTGTTGACCGGATGGTCGGGATTGCCCTCCAGCTTCACCACCCGGCCCTCGCGGTTGCGGGCCAGGACGCCGCACCCGGCCGGGCACTCGCGGCAGACCGTCGCGAACCAGGAGGCCACCCCGGGGACGATCTGCTCGTTGGGCACCACCAGCGGCAGGATGTGCTCGACGCCGCCCTGGCAGCCGCCGGCGGCCGTCGCCGCCCCGGAAGCGGCCACGATCCGGAAGAAGTCCCGTCGCTTCATCGCGCCTCGGTGGTCAGTGGTGGCATGCGACGCAGTCCAGCGGCGCCCGGGCGCCCCGCGCCGCGTTCTCGGCCCGGTGGCAGTTGATGCACCAGCCCATCGTGAGCGGCGGTGGCGCGGCCCGCACGCCGACCAGGTGCAGGAGATCGTTGACCAAGCTCTGGCCCGTCACCCCGGCCGCCGTCCGCATCGTCTCGACGGGGCCGTGGCAGGTCTGACAGCGGATCTGGGCTCGCACGTGGGGCTTGTGCGGGAAGTAGGTGAAGTCGGGGACCTGGAACACGCGCACCCAGGGGATCGGCTCCCCGCGACTGGCGTAGCCGGCCAGCTTCTGGATCTCGGGCCGGTCGGCGGCCGTGATCTTGTGGCAGCCCATGCAGCGGCTCACCGACGGCAGGCCCGCGTACTCGGAGCGGCGCGCGTCGGCATGACAGTACTGGCAGTCCATGCCGTAGGTCTGCACGTGGATGCTGTGGGGAAAGTCGATGGGCTGGACCGGCGGCTGCGCCGCCACCGGCTGGCGGCGGGAGGAGGACAGGGCCAGGACGATCAGAATGGCCAGGAGCGCCAGTCCCAGCGCCCCCACGCCTGCCCTCACGCTCATCGACAGTCGACGGCCCTCCTGGACGTTGACGAAGGCTTGTGCACGCTATCACGAGCGCCGGAACGAAGTCAACGTGCGGCCTCACCGCACGGCGGCGAGGGCCTCCATCGCCGCCCGGCTGGCGGCCTCGATCTCGGCGGGGCCGTGAGCGAGCGAGACGAAGGCGGCCTCGAACTGGGAGGGCGCCAGGTAGACGCCGCGCGCCAGCAGCGCGTGGAAGAACCGCGCGTAGCGCGCCGTGTCGGCGCCCCGGGCGCTGGCGTAGTCGGTCACCGGCCGGTCGGTGAAGAACCCGGTGAGCATGGAGCCGACCCGGTTGACGACGAGGGGGACGCCGGCCTTGGCGGCGCCCTCGCGGAGCCCGCGCTCGAGCTCGGCGCCCAGCGCGTCCAGCCGCCGGTAGGGGTCGCCCTCGGCCAGGGCGCGCAGCGTGGCGAGGCCGGCAGCCACCGCCAGCGGGTTGCCCGACAGGGTCCCGGCCTGGTAGACCCCGCCCAGCGGAGCGACATGCGCCATCAGGTCGCGGCGCCCGCCGTAGGCCCCGACCGGCAGGCCGCCCCCGATGATCTTGCCCAGGATCGTCAGGTCGGGCCGGATGCCGTACCGGCTCTGGGCGCCGCCGTAGGCCACCCGGAAGCCCGTGATGACCTCGTCGAAGATGAGCACCGCGCCGTGGCGGGCGGTCAGGTCGCGCAGGCCCTCGAGAAAGCCGGGCGCCGGGGGCACCACCCCCATGTTCCCGGCCACCGGCTCCACGATGACGGCGGCGATCTCGCCCCCCCGCGCCGCGAACAGCGCGCGCACCGCCTCGAGGTCGTTGAAGGGGGCGGTCAGCGTGAGGCGGGCCAGCGCCTCGGGGACACCCCGGCTGTCGGGGATCGAGAAGGTCGCCCCGCCGGACCCGGCCTTGACCAGGAGGCTGTCGGCGTGGCCGTGGTAGCAGCCGTCGAACTTCAGCAGCAGATCGCGCCCGGTGGCGCCCCGGGCCAGCCGGATGGCGCTCATCGCCGCCTCGGTGCCGGAGCTGACCAGCCGCAGCTGCTCGATGGAGGGGTAGGCACGGGTGATCAGCTCCGCCAGCTCCACCTCGCCCGGCGTGGGGGTCCCGTAGCTGGTCCCCCGGGCCGCGGCCGCCGTCACCGCCTCCACCACGGGCCGGGCGGCGTGTCCCAGGATGAGCGGCCCCCAGGAGCCGACGAAGTCGATGTAGCGCCGGCCCTCCACATCCACCAGGTGAGCGCCCTCGGCCCGGGCGACGAAGAAGGGCTCGCCGCCGACGCCGCGGAAGGCGCGGACCGGGCTGTTGACACCGCCGGGCATCAGGCGCTGGGCGGCGGCGAAGAGCTGGCGCGAGTCGGTCATGCGGAAGTCTCCCCCTCCAGGTCCACCGGAGCGAAGTCGCGCCTGGCGCGGTCCCAGCGGAAGCCGGCCATGCCGGCCACCTTGCCCCCCAGCACGGACAGGACCAGGTAGACGGCGTCGGGAAACAGCGGGTCGTGCTGGCGCGGGTCCTGCCCGAGCAGCGCCTGCCGCCGGTCGGTCTCGGACAGGTAGGCGCCGGCATCGATGTGCGAGTGATAGAGGACCGCCACGCTGAAGCCCTGCTGCAGCAGCCGCTCGATGGCCAGGGCGTCCTGGGCGTGCACGTGATAGGCGGTCCGCGAGTCCCTCGGGTAGCGCGCGGGGTCCCGGCGGTGGAGCTCGTCCTGCACGTTGCGCAGCGGCATCAGGCGCCGCTCGCCGCCCCGGGTCAGGAGGACGCCGCAGCACTCCGCGGGGTAGTCGCGGACGGCATGGGCCTGGATGGCGTCCAGCTCGACCGGGGTGAGGATCACCGGCGGCCGCCGGCCAGGGCCGGGATGATCGTCACCTCGTCGCCGTCCCGCAGGGGCGTGGCCAGCCCCTGCAGGCTCTCGATCGCCTCGCTGTTCACGTAGATGTTGACGTGGTGATGCACCTCACCCCGGTCGTTGCGCACCAGGCCCCGCAGCCCGCTGTAGGATTCCTCGAGCCGGTCCAGCAGCCCGCCCACGTCGGCGGCGGCCACCTCCACCCGGTCGCGGTTGCCGGTGGCGCGCCGGAACGGGGTTGGAATGTACACCGTCACTGCCATGCCGTCCTCCATCCGGTTAGCCCAGGCTCAGGTAGCGCTCGCCGGTGTCGGGCAGCACCGTCACCACCAGCTGCCCGGCCGCCAGCTCGCCGGCGACCTGGCAGGCCGCCCAGGCGGCGGCCCCGGCCGAGATGCCGACCAGCAGGCCCTCCTCACGGGCCAGGCGGCGCGACCAGGCCAGGGCGTCCTCGTCGCGCACCTGGATGATCCGGTCGATGATCGCGCGGTTGAGCACCCCCGGCACGAACGAGGCGCCGATCCCCTGGATGGCGTGGGGGCGGGCGCGGCCGCCGGACAGCACCGGCGACCGCGCCGGCTCGACGGCGATCACCTGCACGCCGGGCACCTTGTCCTTGAGGACCTCGCCCACCCCGGTGAGCGTGCCGCCCGTGCCCACCCCGGCCACGAACGCGTCCACCCGCTGGCCGTCGAGCGCCTCCAGGATCTCCAGCGCCGTCGTGCGCCGGTGGACGTCGGGGTTGGCCGGGTTCTGGAACTGCTGGGGCATGAAGAAGTCCGGGTGCTGGCGGAGGAGCTCCTCGGCCGCGAACACGGCGCCGGTCATGCCCTCGATGGCCGGCGTGAGGTGGATCTCGGCGCCCAGCCGCTGCAGCAGCCGCTGCCGCTCGACGCTCATGTCGTCGGGCATGGTCAGGATCAGGCGGTAGCCCTTCACCGCCGCCACGATGGCCAGCCCGATGCCGGTGTTGCCGCTGGTGGGCTCCACGATGGTGCCGCCGGGCCGGAGCACGCCCCGCCGCTCGGCGTCCTCGATCATGGCCGCGGCGATCCGGTCCTTGACGCTGCCGCCGGGATTCAGCGACTCGAGCTTCGCCACCACGGCCGCGCCGGCGGCCGGGGCCACGCGCCTCAGCCGGACCATCGGCGTGCCGCCGATCAGGGCCAGGACGTTGTCGGCGATCCCCCGGGCCCGCATCGCTCAGATGTGGTACATCGGGCGCGCCTCGGCCTGCCGGTCCCGCACCCGGGCGACCAGCTCGCCGAAGGTCAAGCGGTCCACCACCTGCGCCACGGCCTCGGCCAGCTCCTCCCACAGCTCGGCCAGATCCTGCCCGTTGCTCCGCACCTGGAACGGCGCCGCCATCCCCTCCACCGCCCGCAGCACGGCGCCCACCGTGATGTCCTGCGGCGGCCGGGTCAGATGATAGCCGCCCGCCGCCCCTCGCTTGGAGCTGAGCAGCCCCGCCCGCTTGAGCGCCAGCAGCACCTGCTCCAGGTAGCGCTGGGGGATCCCCTGCCGCGCCGCGATCTCCTGGATGGGGATCAACCCCTCGCGGTGGTGGAGCGCCAGGTCCAGGACCGCCTTGATGGCGTACTCGCCCTTGGCCGAGATGCGCATGCCCGATCAGCCCCGGTGGCGCCCCTCCAGCAGCCGGGCCGCCTCCCGGGCGAAGTACGTGATGACGATGTCGGCGCCCGCCCGGCGGATGGCCGTCAGCGCCTCCAGCATCGCGCGCTCCTCGTCCAGCCAGCCCAGCTGGCCGGCCGCCCGGATCATCGCGTACTCGCCGGAGACGGAGTAGGCCGCCAGCGGGGCGCCGAACTCGGCGCGGGCCCGCGAGATGACGTCCAGGTACGGCAGGGCCGGCTTGACCATGACGATGTCGGCTCCCTCGTCCAGGTCCAGGGCGATCTCGCGCATGGCCTCGGCGGCGTTGGCCGGGTCCATCTGGTAGGAGCGGCGATCGCCGAACTGCGGCGCCGAGTCGGCCGCCTCCCGGAACGGCCCGTAGAAGCTGGAGGCGTACTTCGCCGAGTAGGCCATGATCGGCAGCTCGGCGAAGCCGCCCTCGTCCAGCGCCTCGCGGATGGCCGCCACGCGGCCGTCCATCATGTCGGAGGGCGCGACCATGTCGCAGCCGGCCTCGGCGTGCGAGACGGCGACCCGGGCCAGCAGCTCCAGGCTGGGGTCGTTCTTGACCGCGCCGCCCTCCACCACCCCGCAGTGACCGTGGCTCGTGTACTGGCAGAGGCACACGTCGGTGACGACGAGCAGGTCGGGCACGGTGTCCTTCACCGCTCGCACGGCCTGCTGCACGATGCCGTCGTCGGCGTAGGCCTCCGAGCCCCGCGGGTCCTTCTCGGCCGGCAGGCCGAAGAGGAGGACCCCCGGGATGCCCATGCCGGCCACGTCCTTGACCTCCTTCAGCAGCTCGTCGATGGACAGGCGGGCCTGGCCCGGCATCGCGGCGATGGGCTCCCGCACGCCGCGCCCGTGCACGACGAACAGGGGATACACGAGGTCGTCCACCTGCAGCGTCGTCTCGCGGACCAGCCGGCGCAGCAGGGGCTTCTCGCGAAGCCGGCGGGGACGGAACATGCCATGGCCCATGGGTCAGGGACTCCTTCTCCCGGCGCGGGACGCCGCCCGCGGCGAGCGCCGGCCGGGACCGGTGAAGTGCTCGGTGATGGCCCGGGCCAGCGCGGGAATGGTGTACTGGCGCGGCATCACGCGCGTGACCAGGCCGTACTCGGCCGCGGTGGCGGCCGTGATGGGGCCGATGGAGGCGACGACCACGTCGCGGAACCAGCGGGCGCGCTCCTCGTCGGTGAAGAGCTCGGCGAAGTTGCGCGCGGTCGAGGAGCTGGTGAAGGTCACCACGTCCACGGCGCCCCGGGCCAGGGCCTCCCGCACCCGGCCCGCGCTCGCCTCCACCCGCCGGGTGACGTAGGCCGGGACCTCGGTGACCTCGGCGCCCAGCGCGGTCAGGCCCGCCACCAGCGCGTCGCGTGCCTGCGCGGCGCGGGGCAGCAGCACGCGCTCGCCGGCCCG
>JBBIIW010000026.1:0-15342 GCA_037446305.1 Candidatus Rokuibacteriota bacterium | reverse complement strand
GCCCGCCTGGGCGGCCGCCGCGGCCGCCAGCGCGGCGGCCAGTCCGAGGGCGAGCCTCCGCCCGGCGCCGCTCAGCGCCCCCGCCGCCACCAGTGCTGCACCAGGTTGTCCACGACCTCCCCCAGCTGGTTCACGGTGCGGCACTCGCGCACCAGGTCGCAGGCCGGGGCGTAGAGCGGCAGGACGCTGTCGCCCACGCCCCAGCCCCACTGCCCCTCGGGGTTCAGCCAGATGATGCCCTTGACCCGCTCGCGCATCAGGCGCAGGGCCCAGGCCTGGGGGTCGTTGTAGTTGTTGCGCGCGTCGCCCAGGATCAGGATGGTCGTGCGGCGGTCCAGCGAGTCCAGCTCGTGCCGGACGAAGCGGCTGAAGGCGTAGCCGAAGTCCGAGCGGCAGTGATAGTCCACCGGGGCCGCCTTGAGCGCCCACTCGATGGCGCGCTCCACCTGGTAGGTGCTGAACGCCTGGGTCACCTCGGCGATCTCCGACACGAACACGAAGGACCGCACACGGCTGAAGCACTCTTGCAGGCTCCAGACCAGCTGAAGCATGAAGCGCGAGGCGTTGCGGACCGAGTCCGAGACGTCGCAGATGGTGATGAGCTTGGGGCGGTCCCGGTGCCGGCGGCGCAGGCGGACCTCCATGGGGACGCCGTCGTAGGCCAGGCTGCGGCGGATGGTGCGCCGGGTGTCCAGGCGGCCCCGCTGCTCCTGCCGCTGGCGCAGGGCCAGGGCGTCCTTGATCTTGCGGGCCAGCCGCGCCACCACCGCCTTCATCTGGGCCACCTCGTCGGCGGTGAGGGCGAACAGCGGCTTGTCGCCGAGCGCCTCCCGGTGCAGCCGCTCGCCCTGGCGCCAGGCCCGCCGCTCCAGCTCGCGCTCGACGTGCTGGCGGATCATCCGGCGGAAGGCCTCCAGGCGCAGCTCGAGGTAGTTGCGGATGCGGGCCAGCTGGCCGGGGTCCAGGCCCCGGGCCTCCAGCAGGCGCAGCAGCTCGGCGATGTCGGCCTCGACGGCCTGGAGATCCAGCTGGTCGGCGATCCGGTGCGAGAAGTAGCCGACCTGCAGGAAGTACATCAGCCGCTCCAGCCCGACCTGGCGGCCGCCGGCCCGGATGGCCATCTCCATCTCGGAGGCGCCGCCGCGCAGCATCAGCTCGGTCAGCGCGTCCAGCTCCAGGCCGTGCTCGGCCGTCAGGCGGTCCAGCAGGTCCTGCACCCGCGGGTCCTCGGGCCCCAGCGCCCTGCGCACCCCCTCGCCCAGCGCCTGCAGGTCCAGGAAGTAGAGGTCGAACAGGCGGTCGAACGTCTCGCGGTCCCGGGCCTCCTTGACCAGGGTGGCGGCCAGGGCGGTCTTGAAGGTCTCCCGGTCCTCCAGGCCCACGGCGGCCGTGGCGGCCAGCGCGTCGAGCGCCTCCGAGGGCGAGATGCGCAGCTCGGCCCGCCTCAGGTCGCCGATGAACTCGAGGATGCGCTCGTCCATCATGGGTGCCGCCGGGGCGACCGGCGGGCCGGCGGGCCCGGCGGCCGGTGGGCGCCCGGCGGTCGGCCCCTCATGACGCCAGGACTTTGTCGAGCGCGCCGCGCACGCGCTCGAGGTCCTTCTCGTACTTCACCAGCATGGTCAGCGTGGACTCCACCAGCTCGGGATCGAGCCGCTGGGCGTTGAGGATCACCAGCGAGCGGGCCCAGTCGATGGACTCCGAGACCGAGGGCGGCTTGCGCAGGTCGAGGCCGCGGATCTTCTGCACGGCGGCCACCACCGCCCGGGCCAGCTCGGCCGGGATCTCGGGCACCTTGAGCCGGATGATCTCCAGCTCCTCGACCGGGGCCGGGAAGTCGATGAAGAGGTGCAGGCAGCGCCGCTTGAGGCCGTCGGACAGCTCGCGGGCGTTGTTCGACGTGAGCACGACCAGGGGAACGTGGCGGGCCCGGATCGTGCCCAGCTCGGGCACCGAGACCTGGAAGTCGGACAGCACCTCCAGCAGGAAGGCCTCGAACTCGGGCTCGGCCTTGTCGATCTCGTCCACCAGGAGCACGACCGGGGTGTCGGCCAGGATCGCCTGCAGCAGCGGCCGCGGCGACAGGAACCGGAAGGAGAAGAAGGCGTCCTCCTGCCCGGCGATGCGGGCCACGGCGTCGGGCAGCGAGGGGGCGTCGGCGATCAGCTCGCCGATGCGCTCGCGCAGGAGCTGCGTGTAGAGCAGCTGCTTGGCGTACTTCCACTCGTAGAGCGCCTTGCCCTCGTCCAGGCCCTCGTAGCACTGCAGCCGGATGAGGGGCCGGTCCGACACCTCGGCCAGGCTCTTGGCCAGCTCGGTCTTGCCCACCCCGGCCGGGCCCTCGATCAGGATCGGGCGCCCCATCTGCGCGGCCAGGTAGACGACGGTCGCGATGCGGCGGCTGGCGATGTAGCGGGCGCTGCGGAACCGCTCCTGGACCTCCTCCACGGACTGGAACATGCCCTCTCCCCCGGCCTTCAGGGCGTCTCCGCCCGGCGGGCCGGGGTGGACGCGCGATGGTAGGCCTGAATGCTGGTTCATTGTAACGTAGGTGGCCGACCTCGTCCCCCGGGAGGGCCGCATGAATCGCCGCCGCCAGCTTCGCCAGCTCGTGGAGCAGAAGGCCGGACTCGTCGTGCCCGGCGCCTACGACGCCGTCTCCGCCCGCCTCGTCGAGCGGGCCGGCTTCCCCGCCGTCTACATGACCGGCTACGGCACCTCCGCCTCCCGCCTGGGCCTGCCCGACCTGGGCTTCGCCGGCCTGGCCGAGATGGCCGACCACGCCCGCAACCTGGCCGCCGCCGTCGGCATCCCGCTGATCGCGGACGCCGACACGGGCTACGGCAACGCGCTGAGCGTCCGCCGCACGGTGGCCACCTACGAGGCGGCCGGGGTGGCGGCGCTGCACATCGAGGACCAGGTGGCGCCCAAGCGCTGCGGGCACCTCGCGGGCCACCAGGTGATCCCGCGCGGCGAGTTCGCCGGCAAGATCCGGGCCGCCGTCGAGGCCCGCACCGACCCCGACCTGCTCGTCATCGCGCGGACCGACGCCATCTCGGCGGTCGGCCTCGACGAGGCGCTGCGGCGCGGCGAGGCCGCGGCCAAGGCCGGGGCCGACGTGCTCTTCATCGAGGCGCCGCGCGACGAGACGCAGGTGGAGCGCGTGGCGCGCGAGTTCGGCACCCCGCTGCTCTACAACTACGCGCCCGGCGGCCGGTCGCCGCTGCTGCCGTTCGCCCGCCTGAGGGCGCTGGGCTACGCGATCATCCTGCTGCCCGTGGACACCCTGCTGGTGGCCGCGCAGGCCGTGGCCGGCTTCCTGCGCGAGGTCCGCCAGCGCGACGACGTGCGCTCGCTGGCCGACCGGTACCTGCCCTTCCGGGAGTTCAACGACCTGATCGGGGTGACCGCGCAGCTCGCGCTGGCCGACCGGTACGCGGGGGAGTAGGCCGGCGGCCGGCCGATCAGCCGCCGCGTCCGCCGCCGCTCACGCGCTCCGCATCCACTGGAAGGCCCGCGTCGCCCGGCGGCCGCTCAGGGCCAGGACCACGACCGTCAGCACGGCGTAGACCGCGGTGACCTGGGGCCGGGTCTCCGGCCACACGAGCTGGAACGCGAAGAGCCCGAAGAGCATGCCGGCGCCGATCCAGGACAGGCGCAGGTCCAGCAGGAGCGCGACGGCGAAGAGGGACTGCATCGCCGTCAGCAGCACCTCCTCCTGCTGCCGGTCGTCCAGGGGCAGGACCCGGAGGTCCCCGCTGGCCACGCTGTAGACGAGGGGCAGCATCGCCACCAGCAGCGTCCACTGGTTGATCTTGGACGACACCAGCGTGCCCAGCGCGGCCCCGGTCTGCCCGCGCCAGGCGAACAGCGAGACGACCACGAACTCTGGCGCCTCCGAGGCCAGGGGCGCCAGCCACTGCACGAGCAGGAACTCGTCGATCCCGAGCCGCCCGCCGGTGGCGACCAGGGCGCGGGCGAAGGGCTTGGCGACGAGCAGGATGGCGACGGCCGCCGCCAGCCCCAGCCCGGCCGTCACCGACCGGCGGGCCCCGGCCGGCAGCCCGCCGATCAGCCGGGCGGGCCCCACCAGGTGGGGCTCCTCCACCGGCAGGCGGCTGATGCCCACATGTAGAAGGCGAACATGGACACCAGCACGACGAAGTCGAGGATGGAGATGGTGGCCTTCCAGGGCAGGAGCAGGGCGTAGACGCTGGCCACCAGCAGGACGCTCAGCTCCAGGCCATGCGCCTCCTCGAGCTGGACGTTCCCCCGCCGGAACCGCAGCAGGGGAAGCAGCACCACCAGCGGCCAGGCCAGCCCGATGATCAGGCGGTTGGCCCCCGTCATGTTGGCCACCGCGTAGCCGATGTAGGCGGGGTCGGTGGCCGCCATCCAGGCCATGGAGGCGTCCACGACGTACTCGGGCAGGACGGCGATGAGGGCCAGCAGGGCGAGGGCCAGGCCCTGGGAGAAGTCCCGCTGCGCGACCTCGGCCGCCCAGGACAGCATGAAGGCCGCCCCGAGGATGGCGATGCCGTAGACCAGGGCCTGCAGCTCGTCGCCGACGGCCACCGTGCCGGCCCGGACGACGAGCCCGGGCCCGAGCGAGAGCAGCGCCAGCGCCACCCAGAGCCATCCCCGCGCCGACGCCGTGTTCATCCCAGGGCCGGTCCCAGGTCGCGGGCGAAGATCTCCAGGTGCTCCAGCTCGTCGAAGACGGGGTTGAGCAGGAGCAGCCGGGCGCCCGCCTCCACGACGCGGCGCAGCCCCTCGCGACAGGCGTCGGCGTCGCCCCACACCGCCACCTGCGCCGCCAGCTCCGGCCGCCCGTAGAAGGCCCCGAACCACTCGGCCAGGCGGGCCCCGGCCCGCTCCCGATCACGGTCCACGGCCACGTAGACGCGCTTGCCGACCCCGAAGGCCGCCGGATCGCGCCCGGCCGCCTCGAGCAGGCCCCGCAGCTGCTTCACCTCGTCGGCGAACTGCGCGGTCGAGACCGAGCCGGCGCCCATGAAGCCCTCGCCCAGCTCGACGGCGCGCCGGAGCGCCGCCGGGTGGTGGGCGCCGAACCAGAGCGGCGGGTTCGGCTTCTGCACGGGCTTGGGCTCCATCGTGGCGCCCGTGAGCTGGAAGAACTCGCCGGCGAACGTCACCCGGGGCTCGGTCCACAGCGCCTTCATCACCCGCAGTCCCTCGGCGAAGCGGGCGACCCGCCGCTCGGCCGCCAGCCCGAACGCGGGGTAGATGGCCCGGTTGGCGCCGAGTCCGACCCCCACCAGGAGTCGCCCGCCGCTCAGGTGGTCGAGGCTGGCCAGCGCCTTGGCCAGGTGCACCGGGCTGCGGAGCGCGGTGAGCATGACGGCCGAGCCCAGCCGGATCCGGCTGGTGACCGCCGCGGCGTAGGTGAGCAGGGTGACGGGCTCCAGGCTGGGCATGCGGCCGAGGATCTGCTCGACGACCCAGGCGCTGCCGAAGCCGAGCGCCTCGGCGCGGGCCAGGAAGTCCCGGATGCGGCGCGGGTCCACGGGACCGCCGAGGAACGTCTGCGGGATCGCCACCCCCAGCTCGACCTGACCCGGCACCGGCACCCCCTCGATCCGCCGCGCGGCGGATCGTACCATACGCGGGGGTGCCGCCATGAAGCGTCGACGACTCGAGGGCTGGGCGCGCAGGTTCCTGGAGCAGGCGCGGGTGGTGCGGCTGGCGACGGTCGGGCGCGACGGCTCGGTGCACGTCGTCCCCGTCTGCCACGCGGTGGACGGCGACCACATCTACATCGGCTCCGAGGCGAGCGGCCGCAAGATCCGCAACATCCGGGCCACCGGCCGGGCCGGCCTGGTCGCCGACCACTACGTGGACTCCTGGAAGGGGCTGCGGGGCGTCTCGGTGGCCGGCCGGGCGCAGATCTTCACGTCGGGGCCGGTGTTCGACCGCGGCGTCGAGCTGCTCTACCGCAAGTACCGCCAGTACGAGCGGCAGGCCGCGCTGGAGCCCGGCGAGTCGGCCGTCGTGCGGGTGACCGTCGGGCGCGTCACCAGCTGGCGGTACGGCGGGTGATATAGTGGGCGCGCCCGACATCACCCCGGGGGAGCCACCGATGAACGCGATCAAGGACGAGATCGCCCGGGCGCTGGACCGCCTGGGCGACGAGCTGGAAGGGCTGTCCCGCCGCATCCACGACCACCCCGAGCTGGGCTACCAGGAGGTGAAGGCCGCCGCCTGGCTCGGCGAGTTCCTGGCCAGCCAGGGGTTCAAGGTCGAGCGGTCGGTCGGGGGCGTGGAGACGGCCTTCCGGGCGGCGCTGGAGACGGGCGACGGCCCCACGGTGGCGATCATGTGCGAGTACGACGCGCTGCCGGGGGTGGGGCACGCCTGCGGCCACAACGTCATCGCCGCCGCCGGCGCCGGGGCCGGCGCGGCCCTGGCCGCCGTGCGGGACCGCCTGCCGCGCGGCCGGATCCTGGTGATCGGCACGCCGGCCGAGGAGGGCGGCGGGGGCAAGGTCAGGCTCCTCCGGGCCGGGGTCTTCGAGGGCGTGGACGCCGCCATGATGGTCCACGGCTGGGACCAGTGGATCGCCCACCAGGACCTGCTCGGCATCGTGCGGGTCACGTTCGAGTTCACCGGCCGGGCCGCGCACGCCTCGGCCGACCCCTGGGAGGGCGTCAACGCGCTGGACGCCGTGATCCAGACCTTCAACAACGTGAGCATGCTGCGACAGCAGGTGCGGCCCGAGTGCCGGATCCATGGCATCATCACGCACGGGGGCGCGGCGCCGAACATCATCCCCGAGTTCGCCGCGGCCACCTTCTACGTGCGGGCGCCGCGGCTGGAGGAGATGTGGGCCCTGCACCGGCGCGTGGTGGCCTGCGCCGAGGGCGCCGCCCGCGCCACCGGCTGCGAGGTGAAGGTCAGCACCCACGACAACGCCTACGAGCCCATGAAGCGCAACGAGACGCTGCTCGGGGTCTGGCGGGCCAACCTGGCCGCCCTGGGCCTGCGGGAGAGCCCCGAGGTCCGGGACCGGCTGGGCTCCTCCGACGTGGGCAACGTCAGCCAGGCGCTGCCCACGATCCAGCCGCTGGTGAAGATCGCCCCCGACGGCACGCCGATCCACTCGCGCGCCTTCGAGGCCGCCGCCGTCAGCCCGCTGGCCCGCCAGGGCCTGCTGACGGCGGCCAGGCTGCTGGCGATGACGGCCCTCGATCTGCTGGCCGATCCGGCGCTCCTGGCCCGGGCGAAGGACGAGTTCCAGAGGACGCGGTGACCGCGACCGCCGACGCGCTCCGGCTCCGGGTGGTCGAGGCGGTGGACAAGCTGGCCGACGCGCTGGAGGGCCTGTCGCACGACATCCACGACCACCCCGAGCTGGGGTTCGAGGAGGAGAAGGCCCACGGCTGGCTGACCGACTTCCTGGCCCGCCACGGCGCCCGCGTCGAGCGCGGCGCAGGGGGGCTGCCCACGGCGTTCCGCGCCACGATCCCCGGGACCGGCCCCGGACCTACCATCGCCATCCTCTGCGAGTACGACGCCCTGCCGGGCATCGGGCACGCCTGCGGTCACAACGTGATCGCGGCGGCCGGGGCCGGGGCGGGCGCGGCGCTGGCCACCGCGCTGGGCCGGCTGCCCTTCGCGGGGCAGGTGCAGGTCATCGGCACGCCGGCCGAGGAGGGCGGCGCCGGCAAGGTCCGCCTGCTGGAGGCCGGCGTCTTCGACGGCGTGGACGCGGCCATGATGATCCACGGCCGCTGCGGCACCCAGGTGTGGCGGCCCAGCCTGGGCATCATCAAGGTGCAGGTGGACTTCTTCGGGCAGGCCGCGCACGCCTCGTCCTGGCCCTGGCGGGGCACGAACGCGCTCAACGCGGTCATCGGACTGTTCAACGCGCTCGACGCCATGCGCCAGCAGCTGCGCCCCGACGCCCGGGTCCACGGCATCATCGTCAAGGGCGGCGAGCGGCCCAACATCATTCCCGAGCACACGAGCGCCGAGTTCTACCTGCGCTCGCTCGACCGCGCGTACGGCGACGAGCTGCTGCGCCGCTTCCAGGCGGCCGCCGAGGGGGCGGCCACGGCCACCGGTTGCCGGGTCGAGGTGAAGCCGGATCCCACGGTGCACGACCCGCTCAGGCCGAACGCGACCATGGCCCGCCTCTTCGCCGCCAACCTGGCCCGCATCGGGTTCCCCGAGGACCCGGACGACGGCCAGGCGGGCTACGGTTCGACCGACTGCGGGAACGTGAGCCAGGCGCTCCCCACCATCCACCCCTACATCCGCATCTCGCCCGACGGCGTGCCCGGGCACTCGCGCGAGTTCGCCCGGTGGGCGCGGTCGCCGATGGCGCGGGCCGGCATCCTGGCCGGCGCCAAGGCCCTGGCGCTCACGGTCCTGGACCTGCTCGCGGACCCGGAGGCCCTGGCCGCGGCCCGTGCCGACTTCGTCGGCCAAGGAGGACGCGCATGAGCCGCTTCATGGCACTCGTGGTCGTCGCCGTTCTCGCCGGAGGATGCGCCGGGATGATGCCGGCCGGCGCCAGGTCGGCCACCGCCCGCCTGGCCGACGCCAAGGGGCAGCCGGTCGGGACCGCCGTGCTGAACCAGGTGAGCGGCGGCGTGCGGATCGTGGTGGAGGTGAAGGGGCTGCCGCCGGGAGAGAAGGGCGTGCACCTGCACGCGGTGGGCCGCTGCGAGCCTCCGGCCTTCACCTCCGCGGGCGGCCACTTCAACCCGCGCGGCCGGCAGCACGGTCTGCAGAACCCGCAGGGCCCGCACGCCGGCGACCTGCCCAACATCGTGATCGGCCCCGACGGTGCCGGGCGGCTGGAGGCCCTCAACGACCGCGTGACGCTGGGCGAGGGCGACGCCTCGCTCTTCGACGCCGACGGGACGGCGCTGGTGATCCACGCCGCGCCGGACGACCACCGCACCGATCCCACGGGCAACAGCGGCGCCCGCCTGGCCTGCGGCGTCGTGGTGAAAGGCTGATCTAGCCGGCCCCGGGCCTCTCGCTGCGGCGGCGCTCGGCCGCGCGCTCCGCCTCCAGGCGCTCCAGCTCGACCTCCGAGTGGTCGGCGAAGCTCATGGCGGCGGCGATGGCGCGGTGGCCGGCCCGCTCGCCGATGAGCCGGTGCATGGCCTGCCCCACCCGCCGGTAGGCGGCGTGGCCCTGGGGCGTCGTCCGCAGCTCGATGAGGTGCATCGCCTCGCGGGCGTTCATGTGCACGTAGAAGCGGACGCGGTAGGCCATGGCCACCGCGTAGCTGGCGACGTCCGGCAGGCCGGCGGCCGCGATGGCGTCGTGCAGGGCCGCCGACTCCTCCATCACCCGCCGCCAGTCGGCCGCACCGCCGGCCTCCTCCACGGCCGCCGGCATCGCGTAGCCGTGGCGCGGGGTGAGCCGCTGCCACTCGAGCGTGAGCAGGCGGTGGCGCTGGAGGTCCCGGAAGGCGCCGTAGTCCGTGAGGACATCGAACCGGTAGGACGTGCGCTCGAAGGCCCGGCCGGGCTTGTGCCGCCGGTTGCGGCGCTTGCCGACGTACGCCGCCAGCACGGCCAGGCGCTCCTCGACCGACAGCCGGCGGGCGATGGCCAGGAGCTGGTCGTCGGGGAGCGCCGAGACGGCGTAGAGGGCGGCCGCCACGACCTTCACCTCGCCCTCGGGGTCGAACTCGGTCAAGGTCACCTCGTCGCGAGGCTCGGGCTCGACCCCGGCCAGGAGCCGGTCGGCCGTCTCGCCGGTGGCCTCCCGCGTCTCCTCCAGGTAGTCCGACCACGCCTGCCCGCGGTCGGGCAGGTCCACCCGGCGCAGGAAGGCGGGGATCACCTTGCGGAGCTCGACGAGCATCATGGCGGCGTAGTCCCGCACCTCGGCCAGGGGGTGAGCCCGCATCCGGAGCAGCAGGTGCTCGTAGGCCTGCCCGGTGCCGTAGATGCCCACGTTGGAGGTCGTGGCCGCGGGCAGCAGACCGCGGAGGGCGTCCAGGGCCTTGGCCCGGATGGTCGTCCGGTAGACGGCCTCCGAGTCCTCCGGTGCCCGCGGGAAGCGCGCGGCGTAGTGGTCGCGCAGGCGCGGCAGCCAGGCCGCGTAGGTCTCGAACGCCCGGTCCAGCGTGGCCACGTAGCGGGCGCGCAGCGGGCCCGGCAGCTCGGCCGGGACGTGGTAGCGGAACCGTCCCCCCGGACGGTCGTCGTAGGGAACGTAGCGCGTGGACTGCTCGAGGTAGGCCATGAGCCGGCCCCACTCCAGGACCTTGGTGAGGATGTTGGAGGCGCCCTCGCAGGCCAGGTGGACGCCGCCCAGCTGGGCCACCGAGTCGTCCCCGTACTCGACGAACACGCGCTCGTAGAGCTGCTCGGCCCGGTCGGTGGCGCGCGTCGCGCCCGCCGGCCAGGGGGGGGCCGTCGAGGCTCCCCGGGGGGGCGCCTCGCTCCCCCCCTGGTGGAGAAACTCGTCGAGCAGCAGCCGCCGCAGCGACTTCGGCGAGCGCGAGTAGCGGGCGAAGAGCGCGCCCTTGACGACCTCGGGGAGGTTCGTGAGCGCGAACACCGGACCGTCCAGATTCGTGACGTACGGGGCCAGCGCCGCGCGCTCGGCCGGCGCGAATTCCTCGGGCATCGGGCCGATGGTACCCGAAGCGGCCGCGGGGGTGTTAGCCGAGCGCGCGCAGGAGGGCGACGAGCCCCACCGCGCCGGCCACGCTCACGAGGAGGTTCACCCGCAGCGCGCCCAGGACGAACACGGTCACGGCCCCCCAGAGGACCGGCTCGCCGGGACTCGCCACCAGCCGGCCCCCGGGGGCCAGGACCATCGGGATGGCGAGGGCCGGGAGCACGGCCAGCGGGATGAGCCGCAGCCAGAGCGCCAGCCGCGGCGGCAGCGGGCGGCCGGCCAGCAGCAGGAAGAGCGGGGCGCGCGTGAGGTAGGTGGCAATCGCCATCCCGAGGATCGTCAGCCCGACGCTCAGCCTCACCGCGCCTCCGCGTCCGGCCGGCCCAGCCAGGCGCCGAGCCCGCTGGCCACGAGGCCGGCGATCACGATGTGCCAGTTGCCGGGCAGGACGACGGCGATGGCCAGGGCCAGCACGGCGGCGCCGCCGGCCACCAGCCAGTCGCGACGCCGGCGCAGCTGCGCGGCCACCAGCGACAGGAAGACGGCGGGGAACGCGAAGTCCAGCCCGTAGCGCTCCGGGTCGTCCACCAGTCCACCCAGCGCGGTGCCCAGCCCGACGCCGCCCAGGAAGGCGGTCAGGATCGTGGCCGCGCTGCCCAGGTAGAGCCACGGGTCGGGCGGCTGCGAGCGCGTGACGGCGATCGCGAACGACTCGTCGTTGATGACGTGGGCCACCACGGGCAGCCAGCCGCGGGGGAAGCGCCGGAAGGCCGGGGCCAGCGTGGCGGCCATCAGGTAATGCCGCATGTTGACGACGTAGGTGGTGAGGATCACCGCGGCCGGGGCGGCCCCGGCGGCGATCATGGGCACGGCCACGAACTGGGAGGCGCCGGCCATGACGAGGACCGACATGGCCGCGATCTCGAGCGGCCGGAGCCCGGCCTGCACGGCCAGGCCGCCGAAGACGGCGGCGTAGGCCAGGACCGAGGGGACCAGCGCCAGCGAGGCGACCGCGCCCTCGCGCAGCCCCGCCGCCGGCGCCTCAGCCCCTGCGCATGTAGGCAGGCACCTCACCGGTCAGGAAGTCCTCTCGCGGCGGGGAGAAGATGTCCACCACCTCCGTGTCCTCCGGGAACCACGCCTCGTGCACCACGCCTCCCGGGATGACGCCGACGTCGCCGGCCACGCAGGTCCGGCGCTCGTCGCCGAGGCGGAAGTCCATGCGGCCCGACAGCACCCAGAACACCTGCTCGTGCGGGTGCTGGTGGGCCGCCGCATGCACCCCGGCCTTCATGGACCACCAGACGAGCATCGCCTTGTCGCCGGTGAGCACGCGCCGGCTGATCCGGTCGCTGATCTTCTCCTCCGGCAGCTCCTGCAGCCTGCGGAAGCCCTGCATGAGGGTCATGACCCGCCTCCCTGGCCGGCGCCGTCACGGCGGCGCGGAGCCCCAACCGTAATCAGAGGCTCCCGCGGTGTCAAGGACAGGTACCATGGCTGGCCGTGTCCGCTGCCCGCGTCTACACCCTGCTGTTCCTGGCCACCGTCATGTGGGGCGGCACCGCGGTGGCCGGGAAGCTCGTGATCGAGAGCCTGCCGCCCCTGACCGTCGGGCTCCTGCGCTACGGCGTGGCCACGATCCTGCTCGGAGCCCTGTTCCGGCGCCGGCTGCCGGATCCGGCCCTGCTGGGGCCGTGGGAGGTCGGCCTGCTCCTGGCGCTGGGGACGCTGGGCACGTTCCTGAACCACGTCCTGTTCTTCTTCGGCCTCTGGCTGGCCCCGGCGGCCCACGGCGCCCTCATCCCGCCCACCACGAGCCCGATCTGGATCCTCCTGCTGGCCGCCCGCCTGGGCCGGGAGCGCGTCAGTCGCGCCCAGGTGGCCGGGATCGTCCTGTGCCTGGTCGGCGTGACCCTGGTCGTCCGGCCCGAGCGGCTGGTGACCGGCGGCGGCGTCCGGGTGCTGCTCGGCGACCTGCTGTTCCTCCTGGGCGGGCTGGCCTGGGCCGTGTACTCGTACCTCTCGAAGGTCGCCATGCAGCGCTTCTCGCCCGGCGGCATCCTGGCCGTCGGCATGGCGATCGGCACCCTCATGCTGGCGCCGTTCGCCATCGCCGAGCAGCCGTGGGGCGCGCTGGCCGGGGCCGGCTGGATCGCCTGGCTGGCCCTGGCCTACCTGACGCTGATGGCCACCGTCCTGGCCTTCCTCTGGTGGAACATCGGCATCCGCGTCCTCGGCGCCGGGCGCGCGGCGGCGTTCAGCAACCTGGTCCCCGTCTTCGGCGTGGCGGCGGCCTGGCTGGTGCTGGGCGAGCGCCTGACCGCCCTGCAGCTGCTGGGCGGCCTGCTGGCCATCGCCGGCGTGATCGTCTGCCAGGACCTGATCCGGATGCCCGGCCGCGGGGGGCCGAGGGGGCCGGGCGCGTGCTAGGCTAGCGGGCCATGGCACGCCTGAAGATCGGCTTCATCCCCATCGAAGGAGGGCATTACTACCGCGAGGCGCTGGAGGAGGTCGCCCGGGCCGAGGAGCTCGGGTTCGACTCGGTGTGGATGGAGGAGCACCACGCCGTCACCGATCACTACTGGCCCTCGCCGCTCACGGTCCTGGCCGGCTTCGCCACCCGCACCAGCCGGCTGACGCTCGGCACCGACATCCTGGTCGCGCCCTTCTACCACCCGGTGCGGCTGGCCGAGGACGTGGCCATGCTGGACGTCATGTCCGGCGGGCGCTTCACGCTCGGCATGGCCATCGGCTACAAGCCCGACGAGTTCGCGCTCCACGGCGTCGAGCTGGAGAAGCGAGGCGCGCGCTTCGAGGAGCAGCTGGCGATCATGAAGGCCCTGTGGACGCAGGACGGCGTCCGGTTCGCGGGGCGCTACTACACCGTGGAGGGCCGGATCGAGCCGAAGCCGATCACGCGCCCCCATCCGCCGCTCTGGATCGGGGGCTGGGGCGAGCTGACCCTGAAGCGGGCGGCCACCCTGGCCGACAACTGGATTCCCGGGCCGACGGCGGACCTGCGGCGGCTGCTCGACGGCAAGCGCCGGTTCCTGGAGCACCGCCGCCAGGCCGGCCGGCCGGAGCCGGCCGAGTGGCCGCTCACCCGCGACGTGATCATCGCCGACACCGACGCGCAGGCGCGGGCCCTGGCCGAGACGCACATCATGGTGGCCTACCGGCGCGAGTACGCGGGCGGGTGGCGTCATCCCTTCATCGACGCCGGCGTGGCGACCGACCTCGACCGCCTGATGGCGGACCGGTTCATCATCGGCGGCCCCGAGCAGTGCATCGCCGCCATCCGCCGCTTCGTCGAGCAGTACGGCATGACGCACCTGATCTGCCGGCTCTTCTTCCCCGGCCTGCCGCACCGCCACATCCTGCGCGAGCTCGAGCTGCTGGCGCAGACGGTCATGCCCGCCTTCCGCTGAGCGCCCCGCCGCGCCGCCTCGCCCGCGCCCCGGTCGGACCGGACACCCCCCGCGCGGCCCCGCCGGCCCGGCGTGCCCGTGCCGGCTAAAGGTGCGACAAGAAAAAGGTCTGACCACATCCGGGCACGCCTCGTAAGTACGTGATATACTTCGTCAACTACTCCTCGAGGGAGCGAGGCGCCATCAGCAGCCCGACCTACCGGATCGATCGGTCGTACTCCTGGAACTACACGCACGCTCCCGCATTACCCCGCGTGCGGCGACTTCCCGCCGGTGTGGGCGGCTCGCTTCTCGGGTACCGCGTCAACTCGCCGGTCGGCGTCGCCGCCGGACCGCTGCTCAACGCCCGGTGGGTCGAGGGTTATGCGCGGCTCGGCTTCGACCTCCTGACCTACGCCACCGTGCGGTCCCGGCCGCATCCGGCCTTCCCGCTGCCCAACATCCGGCCCGTCGAGAACCGCGAGGATGTCGCGGTGGCCACGCGGCGCCCGCGCCCCGGCGGGGTCACGCTCGCCGTCTCCCTGGGACTGCCCTCGATGGAGCCGGAGGTGTGGCGCAAGGACGTCCGGCGGGCGCGCGAGCGGCTGGCCCCCGGCCAGGTGCTCGTGGTCAGCGTCGTCGGCACCGCGGACCCGGCCGCCGGCATGGAGGCGTTCGCCGCCGACTACGCGCGGTGCGCCGAGTGGGCCGCCGAGGCCGGCGCGGACATGGTGGAGGCGCACCTGGCCGTGCCGAACCCGTTCGGCGATCCCGGGCAGATGGTGTTCGAGCACATCCCGCTCGCCGCGCAGATCCTCTACCGCATCCGGACGAGCGTGACCGTCCCGGTCCTGGCGCGGCTGGGCCTCTTCCGGACCCCGCGGCTGCTGCACGAGACGGCCACCAAGCTGGCCCCCTGGGCGCACGGCTTCGTGCTCGTCCACTCGATCCCCCGGCGCGTGGTGGACGAGGAGGGCCAGCCCGCGTTCGAGGGACCGGGCCGCGAGCTGGCGGACGTGGTGGGCGCCGCCACCTTCACGGTCTGCTCGCGCCAGGTCCAGGAGCTGCTCGCCTGGCGCCGGGCCGGCGCCTGGCCGCACGCCGTGCTCGCGGTGGGCGGCATCTCGACGCTGGAGCGCGCCCGCTTCCTGCTGCGCGAGGGGGCGGACGCCGTCCTGGTCGCCACCGCAGCCCTGTACGACCCGCTGTTCGCCGTCCGCATGCGCCAGGCGCTGGCCGCGTCGGCCGTGGCGTAGGTCGTCCGGGGGGCTTCGCCCCCCTGCCCGCGCTCCGCGGGCCCGCGCTCGCCCCCCTCAGCCGCCGG
>JBBIIW010000025.1:0-15350 GCA_037446305.1 Candidatus Rokuibacteriota bacterium | reverse complement strand
CGCTGCCCGGCCTGCTCCACCTCGCGGTCCTACGCAGCCCGCACCCGCACGCACGGCTCCGGGCAGTCGACGCCGGCGCGGCCGGGAAGCTGGCCGGCGTCGTGGCCGTCATCGGGCCGGCCGACGTCCAGGCCCTGGGGGAGCTGCCGGTCCTCGCGCACCCGCCGGGCCAGCGGCAGGCGGGATTCCCGGTGCTGCCGTCCGACCGGGTGATCTACGCCGGCCAGCCGGTGGCGGCGGTGGTGGCGGAGAGCCGCTACATCGCCGCGGACGCGCTGGAGGCGATGCGGGTCGAGTACGAGCCCCTGCCCGTGGTGACGGACGTGGGCCAGGCCACCCGGGACGGCGCCCCGCGCCTGTATCCGGACTGGCCCGACAACATCGCGGTGGCCCGCGAGATCGGCAGCGGCCAGCCCGGGGCCGCCTTCGCCGCCGCCCCCCTGGTCATCGAGACGATCCTCGTGACGCCGCGGCAGACGGCCGTGCCGCTGGAGGGCCGGGCCATCTGCGCCGCCCACGACCGCGCGACCGGCGAGCTGCGCGTGTGGGTCTCCAGCCAGGCGCCCCATCAGTTCCGGACCGTGCTGGCCCGGATCCTGGGCCTGGACGAGGAACGCATCCGGGTGACGGTCCCCGACGTGGGCGGCGGGTTCGGGGTGAAGCTCCACTACTATCCCGAGGACGTCCTGGTGTGCCTGGCGGCGATGCGGTTAGGTCGCCCGGTGAAGTGGGTCGAGGACCGGAGCGAGCACTTCGTGGCCACCGTCCACGCCCGGGAGCAGCAGGTGCGCGCCCGCGCCGCCTTCGACGAGCGCGGCACGCTGCTCGGGCTCGACGTCCACGTGCGCGGCGACGTCGGCGCGCACCTGCACACCAAGGGCGCGGGGCCCATCTTCCTGGGCGGCGTCCTGCTCCCGGGCCAGTACGCGGTCGGCCACTTCCGGGCCCGGCTGGAGGCGGTCGTGACCAACAAGGTCCCCTTCGGCGCCTACCGGGGCTTCGGCATGCAGCAGGCGGCGTTCGTGATCGAGCGGCTGATGGACATCGGCGCGGCGCGGCTGGGGCTCGATCCCGCCGAGCTTCGCCGCCGGAACCTGCCGCCCGCGGACGCCTTCCCCTTCCGCAACGCCGCCGGCCTGCTCTACGACAGCGGCGACTACCGGCGGGCGCTCACCCGCGTGCTGGACGTGGCCCGGTACGACGAGCTGCGCGCGATGCAGGCGCGCGAGCGTGCCCGCGGCCGGCTGCTCGGCATCGGCCTCGGCAGCTACGTGGAGCTCACCGGCATGGGGCCCTCCGGCCTCATGGCGGCCATGGGCAACCGGCAGGGCGGATACGAGACGGCCGTGGTGCGGCTGGAGCCGTCCGGCGGCGCCACCGTCTCCACGGGCATCGTGGAGATCGGCCAGGGGATCCGGTCGTCGCTGGCCCAGGTGGCGGCCGAGATCCTGAGTCTCCCCTACGAGCGCGTGCGTGTCGTCCTCGGCGACACCGAGTCGTGCCCGTACAGCTCCTACGGCACCGCCGACAGCCGGGGCTCGGTCGTGGGCGGCGCCGCCGTGCTCCAGGCCGCGCGGGCCCTCCGGGCCAAGATGGTCCGGCTCGCCGCGCACCTCCTGGAAGCCGGCGAGGCGGACGTGGAAGTGGCGAACGGCCAGTGCCGGGTTCGCGGCGTGCCCGGCCGGGCGCTGAGCTTCGCCACCCTGGCCCAGGAGGCGCTGCGGGGGCAGTCCCTGCCGCCCGGCCTGGACCCGGGGCTGGAGGCGCGCTTCACCTACCAGCCGGACAACTGGACGTTTCCCTACGGCGTGCACCTGGCGCTCGTCGAGGTCGCCCCGGACACGGGCGCCGTGGCCGTTCTCGGCTACTGGGTCGTCCACGATTGCGGGACGGTCATCAACCCGCTGCTCGTCGAGGGCCAGCTCCACGGAGGTCTCGCCCAGGGCCTCGGCGGCGCGTTGCGGGAGGAGCTGGTCTACGACGAGAGCGCGCAGCTGTTGTGCCGGACGCTGATGGACTACGCGCTGCCGACGGCGGCCGACGTCCCGGCTCCTGTTCTGGAGCACCTCGAGACCCCCTCGCCCCACACGCCGGGCGGGTTCAAGGGGATGGCCGAGGGCGGGACCATCGGGGCCCCGGCCGCCATCGTCAACGCCGTGGCCGACGCCCTGGCCGCGGCCGGTGTGGACAATGCGGCCGTCGACCGCTACCCGCTGACCCCGGCGCGCGTCTTCGCCCTCCTGCACGGCGCCCGTCCCGCCGGATTTCGGGACAGGTTCCCGGCATCGTGATGCTCGCAGTCCACCTCGAACAGGGCTCGCCATTCCGGACACGACGCCCGTCGTCGGCCGGCGGCCCTACCGCCCGAAGCGGCGCTGGCGGTCCTGGTAGGCGCGGACGGCCCGGAGGAAGTCGACCTTCCGGAAGGCGGGCCAGTAGACGTCGCAGAAGTAGAACTCGCTGTAGGCGCTCTGCCAGAGCAGGAAGCCCGACAGGCGCAGCTCACCGCTGGTGCGGATGATCAGGTCGGGGTCAGGCAGGTCGGGCGCGTACAGGTACCGGCCGATGGCCTCGGGCGTCACGCTCTCGATCAGCTCGGCCAGCCCCTCGCCCCGCTTGGCCCCCTCCCGGAGCAGCGCCTGGACGGCGTCGGCGATCTCCTCGCGCCCTCCGTAGGCGATGGCGATCGTCAGCGTCAGGTCCTGGTGAGCGGCGGTGGCGGCCTCGGCGGCCCGGATGGCGGCGAGCGTGGAGTCGGGCAGCAGCTCCAGCCGGCCGACCGCGCGCAGCCGCACGCCCAGGCGCGCGACCCGGGCATCGGCGGCCAGCCGACCCAGCTTGGACTCGACCGCGGCCAGGATGCCGGCCACCTCGGCGGCCGAGCGACGGAAGTTCTCGGTCGAGAAGACCCAGAGGGTCACGGCGGGGATGCGCAGGAGCCGGCACCACTCGAGCAGGTCGTCGAGCTTCTCGGCGCCGTGCCCGTAGGCATCCAGGGGATCGGGCAGATCGCAGGCCCGGGCGTACCGGCGGTTGCCGTCGAGAATCAGGCCCACGTGGCGGGGCACCGCCCGCCCGGCGACCTGGCGCAAGAGCCGGCGCTCGTAGAGGGCGTAGAGCAGGCGGCGCATCCATCTGTAGCATACCTGGCACCTCACGGTGCGCCTCGAAGTCGCGTGGCACCGCCCTCCCGGGCGCACCGGCCGCGCCGGCACCGCCCCCCGGGCGCACCGGTGGCGCCGGCACCACCGCCTCCCGGGTGCACCGGTTGCCCCGGCACCGCCCCGCGGGCGTACCTGTCACGGCGGCGGCGTCGGCGCCCGGACACGCCGTGTCAGACTGACCCGGAACGCGGCCTCTGAATGAATTACAAAAGAACGTAACGACGCCGAGTTACCAGCCCTCCCGCCTCTGGCCCGCTTCTTGACCTGCGCCGCATCACGATGCGCCGGCTGACTCTCGCAGCGTGCCTCCTGAGCGTCGCCGGCGCCGCCATCGCCGCCACCACCGGCGGCTTCCTCTCCATCCCCGAGCTGACCCGGCGGGCCGACGTGGTGGTCATCGGCACCGTCGTGGGCAGCCGCAGCCACTGGGACCGGACCCGCTCGGTCATCGTCACCGACGTCACGGTGCGCCCGACCGAGGCCCTCAAGGGCTCCGTGGCGCCGCCGCCGGTGACCTTCCAGCACCCCGGCGGGCGCGTCGGCGACCTGGTCGCCGCGGTCGAGGGCGTGCCGGCGTTCACCCCCGGCGAGCAGGTCCTGCTGTTCCTGGTCCGCGGCCCCGACCGGGACCTCAGGCTCCTCAGCCTGTTCCAGGGCAAGTTCTCGCTCGAGCACGATCCGGCCAGCGGCGCGCGGGTCGCCGTGCGGCGCATCCCCGACTCGAACCAGGTCGTGGACCGGATGCCGCTCGAGCGCGCGCGGTCCGAGATCCGGACCGCGCTGCCGGACCGATAGGCTCCCACATCACTTCCAGGGAGGACGGCATGCGGGCGAACGGCAGGCGTCTGCGTGCGGCCTGGTGGCCGCTGTGGCTGATGGCGCTGGGCGCGGTGCTGCTGCCGGCCAGCCGGCCGGCCGAGGCCACCGTCGTGGTCGAGCTGCCCGAGCGCGAGCTGACCGCCAGCGCGGCCGCCATCGTGGTGGGCCGCGTGAAGGCCATCGCCAGCGACTGGGACGCCAGCCGGACCCAGATCTTCACCGACGTGACCGTCGCGCTGGACGAGGTGGTCCACGGCCAGCTCCCGCCGGCGGGCGACATCACCATCCGCCAGCTGGGCGGCCGGGTGGGCGACACCGAGTCGCGGGTGCTGGGCAGCCCGCAGTTCACGGTCGGCGAGCGCGTCCTGCTCTTCCTGCGGCCGAACCCCGACGGCACCCTGCGCGTGGCGCACCTCTACCTCGGCAAGTACTCGGTGACGACCGATCCAGCCACCGGCGAGGCGATCGTGCAGCGCCGGCGGCCGGCCGGCGTGCTGGCGCTGCCGGGGCCCGGCGCCGACGAGCTGCCGCCGGCGCTGGAGGAGCTGCAGCGCCTGCGCGACCTGCTCGACCGGGTGCGGGCCCACCTCCGCCAGCTGCCGGGGCCGCGGGGCGGCAGCCTGCTCCCCCTGCTCCGGCCCCGCGTCGCCGCCGCCACCACCGGGACGTCGTCGCAGTTCACGTTCCTCGGCACCCCGTCGCGCTGGTTCGAACCCGACGCGGGCGGGGCCGTCAGCATGCGCCTGAACTCGGAGGGCGAGCCGGCGGCGCCCTCGCGCGGCTTCGATCAGTTCGCCGCCGCCTACGGGGCCTGGTCGTCGGTGACGGGCTCGGCCTTCCGCTACGCGGACGGCGGCCTCACCACGGCCGTGGGCTACCGGCGCGACGGGGTCAACGCCGTCTCGTTCCGCGATCCCCTGGACCAGATGGACGCGCCCTCCGGCTGCCGCGGGGTGCTGGCCATCGGCGGCTACTTCAGCAGCACCAGCCAGCAGCGCACGGTGAACGGTCAGACCTTCAACCGCATCGTGGAGGGTGACGTCGTCATCAACAGCGGCTGGCAGGGCTGCGGGTTCTACGAGAGCTTCGCCAATCTGGCCGAGGTGGCCACGCACGAGCTGGGACACGTGCTGGGCCTGGGGCACTCCCCCGACGCGGGCGCCACCATGTACGCCGCCGCGCACTTCGACGGGCGGGGCGCCGCCCTGACCGACGACGACGCCGCCGGTGTGCGCTTCATCTATCCGGCCGCGGCCGGCGGCGGAGACGGCGCGGGCGGCAGCGGCGGCCCCGACCTCGTCATCGAGCAGCTCGCCGTCTCGCCCAGCCCGGTGGCGGCGGGCGCCGGCGCGACGGTGACCTACCGCGTGGCCAACCGGGGCACCGCGGCCGCCACGGCGACGTACGCCGAGCGGCTCTACCTGTCCTCCAACACGACCCTGGACGGCGCCGACGTCCTGCTGGCGACGACCGCCGGCCATACGGCCGATCTGGCGGCCGGCGCCACGCTCGCCGTCTCGCAGGCGGTCACGATCCCGGCCGGCACGACGGCTGGGACCTACTACCTGCTGGTCCAGGCCGACGCGGGCGGCGCCGTGGCCGAGAGCAACGAGGGCAACAACGCCGCCGCCCTCCTGCTGACGGTGAGCCAGCCGGCGGCGAGCGCGGTGACGGTGGACAACGCCGCCATCGGCGCGCGGGATGCCGCGCGCACGTTCACGGGAACCTGGTGCCCGTCCGCGGCTCCCCAGCCGTACGGCGGCGGCTCGCTCCAGAGCTGCGGGAGCGCGCGCGACACCTACCGCTGGACACCCCGCCTGGCGGCCGGGGGGACCTACGACGTCTACGTCTGGTGGACGAGCGCGGCCACCCGTTCCGCGCGGGTGCCCATCGCGGTTCGCCACGCGGACGGGACGACCACGAAGACCTTCGACCAGCGCACCGGCGGCGGGCAGTGGCGCCTGCACGGGCGCTACCGGTTCAACGCCGGCACCGCGGGCTACGTGCAGGTCAGCGACGCCAACGGCCAGGCCGCGGCCGACGCCGTGCGCTTCGTGCCGGCGCCGTAGGGGGCGTCAGGAAGCCTGGTCGGCCGCCCAGGGCAGCGGCCGCGCGGCCGCCGCGGTGACGGCCTCCCGCACGGCGCGCACGATGTCGCAGCCGCGGACGGCGCCCTTGGTCAGCAGCCGGTGCACGCCCAGGCGGGCGGTGACCTCCGGGTTGAGGAGGTCGCCGAAACCCGAGATGATCACGACCGGAATCCGCGACCAGACCGGGTGCTCGCGCATGCGCGCCAGCAGCTCGATCCCGTTCATCTCCCCCGGCGGCATGCCGAGGTCGAGCAGGATCACGTCCGGCAGGTCGTGCTCAAGGTCCTTGAGCGCCGCCGACGCCAGCCGCCGGTTGCGGACGACGAACCCGGCCGCCTCGAGCGCCTCGGCATACAGTTCCCGGAGTGCATCGTCGTCCTCGACGTACAGCACGTCAAGCACTCGGGGCCCTCCCTTGTCAGGTGTGGCGCTCGCGCAGGCAGGGTCAGGAGATCCCTGTCTCGCATCCTTAACAGCCCGGTCGCAGGAAGACCGGGACCCGCGCCACAGGCGCAATCAATGTGCCAGATGGGAGGCGACGGACAACCGCGCGACAAACCGAGGCCCCGGTCGCGCGGCCGCGCTGGCCCCGGGGCCGGGGTGATAAGGCGGCTTTACACCCGCCCGCCGGTGGAGGGATTTACCGCGGGCGGATGTTGTGCTTCCTGAGCAGGGCGTAGAGCGTGGGGCGGCTGATGCCGAGCTCCTCGGCCACCCGGCTGAGGTTGCCGTCGTGCCGGGCCAGGCTCTGCGGGATCAGCTGCACCTCGATCCGCTCCCGCGCCTCCTTGAGCGACATGGGCGGGATGGACTTCGCGGCGGCCTCGGGCGGCGCCAGCTCCAGGTCCTGCGGCGTGACGTGGGCGCCGTCGGCCATGGCCACCGCCCGGCGGATCTTGTTGGCCAGCTCGCGCACGTTGCCCGGCCAGGGGTGGGCCTCGATGGCGCGCAGGGCCTCCGGGGTGAAGCCCCGCAGCGGCTTGCGCATCTCGCGGCTCAGCCGGCGGAGCAGGATGCGGGCGATCTCCAGCGCGTCCTGGCCGCGCTCCCGGAGCGGCGGCATGGTGATGGTGACCACGCCCAGCCGGTAGTAGAGGTCCTCGCGGAAGGCGCCGCGCTCGATGGCCCGGGCCAGGTCCACGTTGGTGGCGGCGATGATGCGGGCGTCCACCTCGACCGGCTGCCGGCCGCCCACGCGCTCGACGGTGCGGTCCTGCAGGAAGCGCAGCAGCTTGACCTGCAGCGGCAGCGACATCTCGCCGATCTCGTCCAGGAACAGCGTGCCCTGGTGCGCGTACTCCAGCTTGCCCTTGCGGGCCTGCACGGCGCCGGTGAAGGCGCCCCGCTCGTAGCCGAACAGCTCGGCCTCCAGCAGCGTCTCGGGGATGGCGCCGCAGTTGATGGGCACGAAGCGGCCCTGCCGGCGCGGGCTGCGGCCGTGGATGGCCCGCGCCGTGAGCTCCTTGCCGGTGCCGCTCTCGCCCACCAGCAGGACCGGCACGTCGGTGGCCGCCACCTTCCGGATGGACTCCAGCACCTGCTGCATGGCCGGGCTGCTGCCGATCATCTCCTGCTCGGCGCCCTCGCCGTCGCCGCGCGCGCTGAGCAGCTCCTGCTCCAGCTCGGCCAGCGAGCAGGCGCGCTCCATGAGCAGCTTGAGGGCGTCGAGGTCGATCGGCTTGACGAGGACGTCGCGGGCGCCGCAGGAGAGCGCGCGCAGGGCCAGCTCGCGCTGCGAGTGGCCGGTGTAGACGAGCACGGCGCCGGTCTGCCCCTCCCCGCGCAGCTCCTCCAGGAGCCGCAGGCCCTCCTCGGGACCGGCCGGCCGGGGCGGCAGCCCCAGGTCGAGGACGATCACCTGCGGCCGCTCGCGGCGGAGCAGGCTCATGGCGGTGGCCCGGTCACCGGCGGTGACGACCTGGAAGTCGGGCTTGAGCCCAGTGGCCAGCTGCTGGCGCGTGATGGCGTCGTCCTCGACGATGAGGGCCTTGCGCACGGAGTCTCCTCTCTGGGTCAGGGTCAGGGTGCCTGGGGCGCCGGGGCCGGGCCGCGGGCGGCCGGCAGCCGCACGATCACGCGGGCGCCGTCGCCGTCCTCGCGGTTGGCGACCTCCAGCGTGCCGCCGTGAGCATCCACGATGGACTTGGCCTGGTACAGGCCGAGGCCGAGACCGCCGGCCTTGGTGGAGCGGAACGGCTGGAACACGTCCTTCTCGAGGTAGGCCTCGGGGAAGCCGGGCCCGGTGTCCTCGACCACCAGCCGCACCCACCGGCCGTCCGGCTCCATCTCGCCGCGCAGCGTCACCCGGCCGCGGTCCCGGGCCGCCTCGTAGGCGTTCAGGAGCAGGTTGAAGATGACGCGCAGCATCTCGCCCGCGTCCACCTCGCACAGCAGCGGCTCGTCGAGCCCCTGCACCATGGTGGCCGCCACGTCGGCCTGCCGGCCGGCGCTGGCCAGCAGGTCCAGCGCCCGGCGCACCACGTCGCCGACGGTGGTGAGCTGCCGGTTGAGGACCGCCCGGGTGTGCGGGCGCGAGAGCTTGCCCAGCAGGTGGCTCATCTGCCGCGAGATCTGGTCCAGGGCCCGGAGGCCGTCCACCCGGAAGGCAGGATCGTCGTGGTGGCGGTGGAAGTTCTTGACCGTCAGGGACAGCCCCTGGCCGATCTGGCGCAGGTCGTGGAGGATGCCCGAGGCCTCGCGCTCGAACACCTCCAGCTCGTACTTCTCGGCCAGCTGCGCGGCCAGGCGCCGCTCCACCTCCCGCTGCCGGCGCAGGTCGCGGAGGACGTAGAGGCTGGTGTGGCCGTCGTCGCCGTGCCCGACCGACACGGACACCTCGCGGGAGCTGCCGGACCTGGTGATGAGGGAGCAGTGGTAGCGCCGGACCTGGCGGGGATCGGCCACGCCCCGCGCCCGGGCGATCTGCTGGTGCTCCTCGGGGCTCAGGATGCCACGCAGCGGCATGCTGCACAGCTCGGCCACGGACCAGCCCGTCAGCTCGGCCGCGGCCGCATTGGCCCAGCGGATGCGCGCCATCCCGTCCACCACCAGGACGGCCTCGGGCAGGTCCATCAGGCCGGCGAGGCAGACGTCGGTCCACTGCCACGCGCTCCGGAGGATCTCGCCCCGGCCAGTGCCGCCGCCAGCTCTCAATGGGCGCCTGGACATCTCCGCTCCGCTGGTTGGGTCCTCGAGGTCCCCGATAGAGGGCCGTCTGCCAATGATCGCCTTCATACCGTGCGTGTCGCAGGAGTGTCAAGCGTCAGATGCAGTTGTCACGCACGTGACATCAGCCGAACGGCTTACCTCCGCTCTCGCGCACGCGGCCGACGAGGTCGGCGGTGACGCGCCCGATCTCGTCCACCGCGCGCTCGACGCTCTCGACCATCTCGGCCCGCAGGCGCTTGAGGTGCTCGATCTCCTCTCGCAGCCGGGTGGCCTCGGCCTGTAGTTCGTTCAGCTCACGCGCCACGCGCCGGGCGTCGTCCTCGGCGGCCTCGGCCCGGCGCGACAGCCCCTCGATGGCCTGGAAGAGCGAGGGGATGACGCGGCCCAGCACGCTCTGGCCGTCGCGGATCCACTGGTCGATCTGCTGCCGCGCCTGGGTCAAGGCGTCGATGGTGTACATGGTGGGCTCGGGCCCCGGTTGACCTTGCGGGGAGTCCATGGCGCGTGCGCGGGCCGTCAGCCGAGCTTCACGAGGAGCTCGCTGGCCAGCCGGTTCACCTCCGTCATCCGGCTTTGCACGTAGCCGGCCATCGCGGCTCGCTCGCGCTGCAAGCGCTCGACCTCGCCGCGGAGCCGGCCCACCTCGCCTTCCAGCTCGCGGACCTCGCGGCCCAGCCGGCGGGAGGTCTCCTCGGCCTGCTCGGCACGCCGGCGCAGGCCGTCGCACTCCTCGAACAGCGAGGGGATGATCCGGGTCAGCAGCATCTGGCTGTCGCGCAGCCAGTGCTCGATCTGGTGACGGGGCGGGACGACGGGGGCCGGGCGCTCGGTGGTGCGGACGACCAGGACGGGGTCGCTGGGGAACCGGTCGGGCTCGTCCTCGGACATCCGGCGGTCGCCCCGGCGCCGCTCCGGCCAGTAGGTGCCGCCGCCCCGGCGCCGCTCGCCGTGGCGGCGGTCGGCCACCACCTCGATGCGGGGGTCGTCGCCGAACTGCTCCCGGGCCTCGGCCAGGATGTCGGGGCGGTTGCGGGCCACGATGACCAGGAAGCGGCTGTCCTCCAGGAGGGGGTTGCCGGCCAGGAGGCGCACGCGGTGCTGCCAGCAGATGCCGTGGGTCTCGCCGGGCTCGTCCAGCGGGGGCTTCTCGCCCAGGGCTCCGGAGCGGCCCTCCGCCTGGCACCACGCGCAGACCACCCTCATCGTCCGGGGCCCCCGACTCGAAAGTGCGCGGAGTCTAGGCGCCCGGCCCGAGCCTTGTCAACAGACCTCCGGGTACAGCACGCCCTCACGCCGCCGACCCCCGCCAGCGGATGCTGTGCTTGCGCAGCAGCGTGTAGAGCGTCGGCCGGCTGATGCCCAGCTCCTCGGCCACCCGGCTCAGGTTGCCGTCGTGGCGGGCCAGGCTCTGCGTGATCAGGTCGGCCTCGACGCGGTCGCGCGCCTGCCGCAGCGACAGCGGCCGCGGCAGCGGCGCCTGCGGGTCGGCGGGCAGGTCCAGGTCGGCGGGCGTGACCAGCGGGCCGTCGGCCATGGCCACGGCCCGGCGGATCTTGTTGGACAGCTCGCGCACGTTGCCCGGCCAGCCGTAGGCCTCGATGGCCCGCACCGCCTCCGGCGTGAAGCCGCGGATCGGCTTGCGCATCTGCTGGCTCACGCGCTTGAGGAACACGTGGGCGATCACCAGCGCGTCCTCGCCCCGCTCCCGGAGCGGCGGCATGGCGATGGTGACCACGCTCAGGCGGTAGTAGAGGTCCTCGCGGAAGGTCCCGTTCGCGATCGCCTTGCGCAGGTCCACGTTGGTGGCGGCCAGGATGCGCGCGTCCACCTCCAGCGTCTGCCGGCCGCCCACGCGCTCGATGGTGCGGTCCTGCAGGAAGCGCAGCAGCTTGACCTGCAGCGGCAGCGACATCTCGCCGATCTCGTCCAGGAACAGCGTGCCGCGGTGCGCGTACTCCAGCTTGCCGCGCCGCGCCTGCACGGCCCCGGTGAAGGCGCCCTTCTCGTAGCCGAACAGCTCGGCCTCCAGGAGGCTCTCGGGGATGGCGCCGCAGTTGATCGGCACGAAGGGGCCGTCGCGCCGGGCACTCCCCTCGTGGATGGCCTTGGCGGTCAGCTCCTTGCCGGTGCCGCTCTCGCCCGTGAGGAGGACGGGCACGTCGGTGGCGGCCACCTTCCGGATGGCGGCGAAGATCGGCCGCATGGCCTGGCTGGTGCCCACCATCTCCTCGCTGTCGCCGGGCGGGATCCGGGCCGCCTCCCGCTCCAGGTCGCTGACCCAGGCGACGCGCTGCATCAGCAGGCGCAGCGCGTCGATATCCACAGGCTTGGTCAGGAAGTCGTAGGCCCCGGCCGCGATGGCCCGGAGCGCGTGGCGCCGCTCGCCGAAGCCGGTGCAGACGATCACCTTGCCGTTGCCGCCGGCCAGCCGCAAGTCTTCCAGGAACCGGAACCCTTCCTCCGGCTCGCCCGGGTTGGGGGGCAGGGCCAGGTCCAGGACGATCACGTGGGGGTGGTCGCGCCGGGCCATCGTCACCGCCATGGCGCGGTCGCTGGCGAAGGCCAGGTCGAAGTCGTCGCGGAGGGCCCAGTCCAGCTGCCGGCAGGTCTGCTGGTCGTCCTCGATGATCAGGGCCTTGGGGCGAGCGGGCGCAGGGATGACGGGAGCTGAAGAGACCGCTTCATATGCTGGTTTCCGCATGTCCTGTCCGCCGGTTGCAGTCCCTCCCCGAAGGTGAGCGAAAGTAGAAGCGCCATCACGCCATGTGTCAAGGAGAAGTTTTACAACCTGTAAGTTCCACGCGACATGTATCAGCCGGCATGTATCGTTCGCATGTCAAAATCTTTGCGATCCGCGTGCAGAAATTTCATTTCCGCCTTGACCTCGGCACCCGGTGGATGACAACGTTGCTCCCGCCGATGCCTCTCTCGTCTCCCTGCAGTGCCCACCGACCCGGAGTCTGACGCATGCCCGCGACTCGCTGGCTCCTCGCTGCCGTCACCGCCGCCCTGGCGCTCCCGCTGCTGTTCGCCGCCCGCCCGTTCGCCGCCCACGGCGGGCTGCACCCGCCGCTGCCCGCCGAGCTGGCCGAGGGCGCCGGCATCGTCAAGAGCCGCTACTGGGCCGTGGCCCTGGGCAAGGCCCTCTTCTGGGACCAGCAGGCCGGCAGCGACGGCATGGCCTGCGCCTCCTGCCACTTCCACGCGGGCGCCGACAGCCGCATCACGAACCAGCTCACGCCCGGATTCCTCGACGTCACGAAGGGCCCCGAGGGCGACGCCGGCTTCGGCTCGACGTACTCCGAGACCGGCGAGGTGCCCGCGGGCAGCATGCCGTCCGGCGCGCTGGCCGGCCCGAACTACACGCTGACGGCGGGCGACTTCCCCCTGCACCGGCTGGCCGACGAGACCGACCGCGACTCGGACGTGCGGACCACCACCAACGATCGCGTGTCGTCGGCGGGCGCCTTCGACGCCGAGTTCACCCGCGTGGGGCTGCTGGGCTTCCGCGAGCGCTGCGGCCGGCCCTCGGGCGAGGTCTTCCACGCCGGCGGCTACGCCGCCCGCCAGGTGGAGCCGCGCCACACGCCGACCGTGATCAACGCCGTCTTCAACCACCGCAACTTCTGGGACGGCCGGGCCAACAACCTGTTCAACGGCGTCGGCGTCTTCGGCCTGCGCGACGTCCTGGGCGACCCCGACAAGCGCCTGCTCATCCTCGAGAACGGCCAGCTGCGCCTCGGCTACCTCGCCATCCCGGACGCCAGCCTGGCCTCCCAGGCCGTCGGCCCGCCGCTCAGCGCGCTGGAGATGTCCTGCGACGGCCGGACCTTCGCCGACGTCGCCCGCAAGCTGCTGCTCACGCGGCCGCTGCGCCTGCAGCAGGTGCACCGCCAGGACAGCGTGCTGGGCCCCCTGGCCCCGCGCACGGGCCGGGGGCTGGTGGCCGGCCTGACCTACGCCACGATGATCACGCGCGCCTTCGAGCCCCGGTTCTGGGCGGCCAAGGGGTGGTACCGCATCGAGGGCGGCCAGCTGCGCCCGGCCCTGCCGCTCCGGGGCGGCTACACGCAGATGGAGATCAACTTCCCCATGTTCTGGGGGATCGCCATCATGCTCTACGAGGCCACGCTCGTCTCCGACCGGAGCGAGTTCGACGCGCTGCTGAGCACCGGGCGGCTGATCGTCAACGACGGCGCCGGCGGGTTCAACTGCCAGGCGGCGGCCGGCGCGGAGGTGGACCCGCTGCTGCTGCGCGGGTGCCAGACCTTCTTCCGCGTGCCCTTCAACCCCGCGGCGCGCGGCGCCGGCTGCGTGCTCTGCCACGGGGGCAAGGACCTGTTCACCACGGCGGGCTTCCAGGCCGGGGAGACCTTCGCGCCGCTGTCCTTCCTGGGCAACGCGCTCGGCCGGAGCCAGATCGGCGACACCGGCTTCTTCAACATCGGCCTGCGCCCGCCCCCCCACGACGCGCTGGCCGGCGGCGCCGACCCCTACGGCTACTCGCTGTCGTTCGCCCGGCAGTACAAGGCGTACGGTCTGCACGGCACGCCCGTCGTGGACCCGGCCCTGCAGGCGGCGATCGAGGCCGGCACCCTGCCGGCGATCCCGTTCACCCCGCCCCCCAAGGTCGGCGTGGACGGCGCGGCCAAGACCCCCACCCTGCGCAACGTCGCGCTGACGCCCCCGTACTTCTCCTTCGGCGGCTTCGCCACCCTGCGGCAGGTGCTCAAGTTCTACAACCGCGGCGGCAACCGGCGGGCCATCACCCACCAGGGCGACCCCGACGCCCTGGGCAGCGACTGCAGCGCCGGCGACGACAGCGGCACCGGCCCGGACGGCGACCATCCCTGGCCGGTGAAGGCCGCCGACTGCAACACGAACGCCAGCGGCCTGCTCACCCCGCTGGGCCTGCTGGACTGCGACGCCAACGGCGTCGAGAGCTGCGACCCCGCCACCGACGACCTGGCGGCGCTGGAGCGCTTCCTCAAGTCGCTCACCGACCGCCGCGTGCAGTGCGACCAGGCGCCGTTCGACCACCCGTCGCTGCGCGTCGTGGACGGCCACGACCCGCGCGACCGCAACCGGGACGGCAAGGCCGACGACATCGCCTTCGAGCTGCCGGCGGTGGGCGCCGGCGGCTACAGCCCCGCCTCGGGCTACTGCATCCCGAACGCGGGCGACCTGTTCGCCCCGGGCATGCAGGCCCGGGCGGGCGGCCCACGGGTGCCGCTGGGGGAGTAGCGCCGGCGCCTACGCGTCCACTGACGCCCGGAGGCGCTCGTCGGCGGTCAGAAGCTCCAGCCCCTCGAGCTCCCGGCGCGCGAGGACGAAGGTGGCCAGGTGGATCGCGTCGAGCGCACGCAGCGGTCGATGGCGGGCGACCTCGCACGCCATCTCACAGACCCGGCGGGTGATCTCCCACAGCTCGCACCGGGCCCAGATGCCGCCGAGGTCTCGTTCGGCATCGGCGATCCGGTCCTCCGAAGCGATCCCGAGGGCGCGCACCCTGACCAGGGCTCGGCATGATTCCACGAGGGAGAGACGGGACGAGACCAGGATCGGAGCCGACCGGATCCGCCGCTCGATCTCCGGCGAGGTGCCGGCCTCGAGCGTTGCTCGGAGCACCGCCGAGGTGTCGAGATACAGCGGCGGCCCGGTCGCCCGTTCAGAGCCGATCGCCGCGAACCTCGTCCAGCAGCCGCGCGGCCGTGCCCGGCGGCAGCCCCAGCCCCTCGACCTTCCAGGTCCAGTCGCCTTTCGGCAAGCTCGGGCGGGTGATCTCCCCCGCCTCGGCCAGGGCCTGGAGTCGCTCCTCCATGGAGAGCCGGGCCGGTCCCTGACGGTGAGCAGGGCGGAGCTCGGCGACGACCTCGTCGCGATCCGTGATCAGCACCGTCTCCCCGGACCGGGCCAGCCGGATGTACTCCGAGAGGCGAGCCTTGAGCTGCTTGACGCCCACCGACTTCATGCCCGATGGTAGTCACCGGTGGTCACCGCAGTCAACCACGGGTCGTCGCCATGCCCGGCAGAGCGCCGGGGCGTCAGCCGCGGGGCGGGGGCTGGTCGCGCTCCAGCGCGTCGGCCAGCGCCCGCAGCAGGGCCGCGC
>JBBIIW010000024.1:0-15468 GCA_037446305.1 Candidatus Rokuibacteriota bacterium | reverse complement strand
GCATCGCGGCCATCGAGCCCCATCCGGCCTCGCCGGGCACCGGCGCCGGCGAGACGATCGAGGCCGGCGGCCGGCTGGTCACGCCCGGGCTCGTGGACGCCCACATCCACCTCGACAAGGCCTTCCTGAGCGAGCGGCTGCCGGCGCCCGCCGCCTCCGCCCTGGAGGCCATCCGGCTGGTGGGCGAGGCCAAGCGGCGCTTCACCGCCGAGGACATCACGGCCCGCGCGCGCCGGGTGCTGGAGCTGGCCATCGCCGCCGGGACCACCACCATGCGCGTCCACGTGGAGGTGGATCCGATCGTCGAGCTGACGGGCATGAAGGCGCTCCTGGCGCTCCGGGCCGAGTACGCGCCGGCCATCGACCTGCGCCTCTGCGCCTTCGCCCAGGAGGGGATCCTCGAGGCCCCGGGCACCGAGACGCTGCTGCGCCAGGCGCTGGCCATGGGGGCCGACGCCATCGGCGGCTGCCCTTACAACGACCTGGACGCCGCCGAGCACATCCGGCTCGTCTTCCGCCTGGCCCGCGAGTTCGACGTGGACGCCGACTTCCACGTGGACTTCGCCGACGAGCCGGAGCACCTCCACGTCCGCCAGGTGATCGCGGAGACGCTGCGCGCAGGGTGGCAGGGGCGCGTGGTCGTCGGGCACCTCACCGAGCTGGCCGCCCTGCCTGCCGACGAGCAGGACCGGCTGATCGCGGACCTGGCGCGGGCCGGGATCGGGGCGATCTGCCTGCCGGCCACCGATCTCTACCTGATGGGGCGCCGCGACGCGAACCCCCGCCGGGGGCTCACCCCGGTGCGCCGCCTGCTCGCGGCCGGGGTGCCGGTGGCCCTGGCCACGAACAACGTCCGCAACCCGTTCACGACCGTCGGCACGGCGGACCTCAACCACATGGCCTTCATCGCGGCCGTGGCCGCCCACATGGGCAGCGACGAGCAGCTGCGCGCGCTGGTGGAGACGATCACCATGCACCCGGCCCGCCTGCTGCGGCTGCCGGGCTACGGCCTGGCGCCCGGGTGCCGGGCCGACCTGGTGGTCTGGGACTGCGAACGCGTCGAGGACATCGTGGCGGCCCAGCCCTGGCGCCCCTGGGTCATCAAGGGCGGCCGGGTGACGGTCGAGCAGGAGCGCCGCCTGCGGGCCCGCTGGCGGGAGGCGCCGCCCGACCCCCAAGGGCTGGGGAGGGTCCATTGACAGAGGCCCGACATTCTGTGTAGAGTCCAGGAGCAGCCGAACGAGATGTGAACTCCTTTAAGCCGGCCCCGTGAGGCCGACAAGGAGCGAGACGTGAGCAGCGACCCGCCCCGGCCGTTCCGCGAGAAGGCCCAGGTCCTCGACGAGTCGGCCCTCGACCGCGCGCTCACCCGGATCGCCCACGAGATCCTGGAGCGCAACGCGGGGGCCCGGGACCTCCTGTTCGTGGGCCTCCGCACCCGCGGCGTCACCCTGGCCCACCGCCTGGCCCAGAAGATCGCCCGGATCGACGGCGCCCAGCCGCCGGTGGGCACGCTGGACATCACGCTCTACCGCGACGACCTGGACATGCGCGGCGCGCCGGTCGTGCGCGGCACCGACATCCCGTTCTCGATCAAGGACAAGACCGTCGTCCTCGTGGACGACGTCCTGTTCACCGGACGCACCATCCGGGCGGCGCTGGACGCGCTCATCGACCTGGGCCGCCCGCGGATGATCCAGCTCGCCATCCTGGTGGACCGCGGGCATCGCGAGCTGCCCATCCGGCCGGACTACGTCGGCAAGAACCTGCCCACCTCGCGCCGGGAGAGCGTGGCCGTGCGCCTCAGGGAGCACGACGGCGAGGACCGGGTGGTCATCGAGGAGCCCCAGGAGGCGTGAGCATGCCGTGGACCCGGAAGGACCTGCTGACGATGCGCGAGCTGGACGCCGGCGAGATCACGATGCTCATCGACACGGCGGCCTCGCTCCAGGAGATCGCCACCCGGGAGATCAAGAAGGTGCCGGCCCTGCGGGGCAAGACCGTCGTCAACCTGTTCTACGAGCCCTCCACCCGCACCCGGACCTCGTTCGAGATCGCCGGCAAGTGGCTGTCGGCGGACGTCATCAACTTCTCGGCCGGGGGCTCCAGCCTGAGCAAGGGCGAGAGCTTCCTGGACACGGCGCGCAACGTGGCCGCCATGAGCCCCGACGTGGTGGTGGTGCGGCACTCCTCGGCCGGGGCGGCCACCCTGCTGGCCCGGACGCTGCGGTGCAGCGTCGTGAACGCCGGCGACGGCGCCCACGAGCACCCGACCCAGGCCCTGCTGGACCTGCTGACGATCCGGGAGAAGAAGGGCCACTTCGACGGCCTGCACGCCGCCATCGTGGGCGACATCGCCCACAGCCGGGTGGCCCGCTCCAACATCCACGGCATGCGCAAGCTGGGGATGACCGTGACCGTGGCCGGGCCGCCCACGCTCATCCCGCCGTTCGTGCAGGAGCTGGGCGTGAAGGTGGCCTACCGCCTGGAGGACGCCATCCGCGACGCCGACGTGGTCATGATGCTGCGGCTGCAGCACGAGCGGATGGCGACCGGGCTCATCCCCTCGCTCCGGGAGTACGCGCACTACTGGGGGCTGACGCTCGACAAGCTGCAGGCCTGGGCGCGGCCGGACGTGCTGATCATGCACCCGGGTCCCGTGAACCGGGGCATCGAGCTGAGCCCGGAGGTGGCCGACGGCCCCTACTCGGTGATCCTGGACCAGGTGGCCAAGGGCGTGGCCGTCCGCATGGGCGTCCTGTTCCTCCTGGCCGGCAGCAAGACGGGGGGCGACCAGCCATGAGCCTGCTCGTCCGCAACGGCCGCGTGGTGGACCCCGCCAGCCAGCTCGACGCGGTGGCCGACGTGCTCATCGAGCGCGGGCTGGTCGCCCGCGTCGGCCCGCGGCTGCCCGTCCCCGACGGCGCGACGGTGGTGGACGCCACCGGCAAGGTGGTCTGCCCGGGCTTCATCGACATCCACGTCCACCTGCGCGAGCCGGGGTACGAGTACAAGGAAACCGTGGCCACCGGCACGCGGGCGGCGGCGGCGGGCGGCTTCACGGCCGTGTGCTGCATGGCGAACACGGACCCGGTCAACGACACCCGCTCGATCACCGAGTACATCCTGGAGCGGGCGCGCGCCGAGGGCGCCGTGCACGTGTATCCGATCGGCGCCGTCACCCGCGGCCTGCGCGGCCAGGAGCTGGCCGAGCTGGCCGAGCTGGCCGAGGCCGGCTGCGTGGCCTTCTCCGACGACGGCCGGTGCGTGATGAACAGCGCCCTGTACCGCCGGGCCATGGAGTACACGCTGCCCTTCGGCACCCCGGTCATCAGCCACGCCGAGGACCACGACCTGGCCCGGGGCGCGGTCATGAACGAGGGCGTGGTGTCCACCGAGCTGGGCCTGCCCGGCGCCCCGGCCGCGGCCGAGGAGGTCATGGTGGCCCGCGACCTCGTCCTGGCCGAGCTGACCGGGGCCCACGTCCACATCGCCCACCTCTCGACGGCCGGCGCCGTGCGGCTGGTCCGCGAGGCCAAGGCCCGGGGGGTGCGGGTGACGGCCGAGGTGACGCCGCACCACCTGACGCTGACCGAGGAGGCCGTCCGGTCCTTCGACCCGAATACCAAGATGAACCCGCCGCTCCGGACCAAGCGCGACGTGGAGGCGCTGATCGAGGGCCTGGCCGACGGCACCATCGACGTGGTGGCCACCGACCACGCCCCGCACGCGCTGAGCGAGAAGGAGGGCGAGTTCGACCAGGCGGCCTTCGGGGTGGTCGGCCTGGAGACGGCGGTGGCCGTGCTCCTGGACCGTCTCGTCCGGCCCGGCCTCCTGCCGCTGCCGACGCTCGTGGCCCGGTTGAGCACCGATCCGGCCCGGCTGCTCAACCTGCCCGGCGGCCGCCTGACCCCCGGCGCCCCCGGCGACGTGACGATTCTCGACCTCGAGCAGGAACTCGTGGTGGAGCCGGCCCGGTTTCATTCCCGGAGCCGCAACACGCCCTTCGCCGGCTGGCGGCTGCGCGGGGGGCCGTGGATGACGGTGGTGGGCGGGAGGGTGGTCCATCCGTGACGCCGGCCGTGCTGGTGCTGCGCGACGGACGGGCGTTCCCGGGCGAGGCTCTGGGCGCCATCGGCGAGACCTGGGGAGAAGTCATCTTCAACACGGCGATGTCCGGCTACCAGGAGATCCTCACCGATCCCTCCTACCGGGGGCAGATCGTCGCGATGACCTATCCCCTGATCGGCAACTACGGCATCAACGACGAGGACGTCGAGTCCCGGCGCCCGTGGGTGAACGGCTTCATCGTCAAGGAGGCGGCGGCCATCCCCTCGTCCTGGCGCGGCCGGATGTCCCTGGACGAGTACCTGAGACGCCACGAGATCGTCGGCCTGCAGGGGATCGACACCCGGGCCCTGACCCGGCACCTGCGGGACCACGGCGCCCAGGACGGCCTCATCTCGTCCGCCGACCTGGACCTGGAGCGGCTCCGCGCGCGGGCCCGGGCCCTGCCCGGGCTGGTCGGACGCGACCTGGTGAGCGAGGTGACGGCGCCCGACGTCTGGACCTGGAACGAGGGGCCCTGGCGGCCGGGCGACGGCTACACGCCGCTGCCCCCGCCCCGCTTCCACGTCGTGGCCTACGACGCGGGCATCAAGCTCAACATCCTGCGCCAGCTGGGCGCGGTCGGCTGCCGGGTCACGGTCGTGCCGGCCAGCACGCCGGCCGGGGCCGTGCTCGAGCGCCGTCCGGACGGCGTCTTCCTCTCCAACGGCCCCGGCGATCCCGAGGCGGTGCCCTACCTGGTGGAGGCGGTCCGCCAGCTCCTGGGCCGGCTGCCGATGTTCGGGATCTGCCTCGGCCACCAGATCATGGGCCTGGCCGCCGGCGGGCGGACGTACAAGCTCCCGTTCGGGCACCACGGCGCGAACCATCCGGTCAAGGATCTGGCCACCGGCAAGGTGGAGATCACGTCGCAGAACCACGGCTTCGCGGTGGACCCGGCCTCGCTCGAGGCGGCGGGCTGGGTCCCCTCCCACGTCAACCTGAACGACGGCACCTGCGAGGGCCTGCGGCACCGCGAACTGCCGGCATTCAGCGTGCAGTACCACCCCGAGGCGTCGCCTGGCCCTCACGACGCCAGCTACCTCTTCGAGCGATTCGCCGCGATGATGGCCGGCGAGTCGCGGACCGGGAAGGGAGGCTGAGAGGACGTATGCCCCTGTACCTCATCTCGTATCGGAAGACGGAGGGGGTCGGCCAGAAGCCGGAATGGGCGTCGTTCACCGCCCAGAGCGAGACGGCGCTCGAGGCCCACGCCGTCCGCGAGCGGGTCGAGAAGCGGATGAGCGTGCTCGGCGAGCAGCTCTGGGGCAAGGGCGAGGTGGTCTGGCTCGGCGCCGGACGCCTGGACGACGTGCTCTACCGCCGCGAGGAGGCGGCGCCCGAGGTCTCGATCGTGTACGGGCTGGTCCAGGACTGACCGGGTGCCGAAGCGCACGGACCTCCGGAAGATCCTGATCATCGGCTCGGGGCCGATCGTCATCGGCCAGGCCTGCGAGTTCGACTACTCCGGCACCCAGGCCTGCAAGGCCCTGCGCGAGGAAGGCTTCGAGGTCGTCCTCGTCAACTCCAATCCCGCCACCATCATGACCGACCCCGACCTCGCCCACCGCACCTACCTCGAGCCCCTCACCCCCGAGTTCCTCGCCCGCATCATCGCCCGCGAGCGCCCCCAGGCCCTGCTCCCCACCCTGGGCGGCCAGACCGCCCTCAACCTGGCCGTCGCCCTCGCCGAGGACGGCACCCTGGACCGCTTCGGCGTCGAGCTCATCGGCGCCAAGCTGCCCGCCATCAAGACCGCCGAGGACCGCCAGCTCTTCAAGGCCGCCATGGAGCGCCTCGGCCTGCGCCTGCCCCGCTCCGGCCCCGCCCGCTCCCTGGCCGAGGCCCACGCCGTCGTCCGCCACACCGGCTACCCCGTCATCATCCGCCCCTCCTTCACCCTCGGCGGCGCCGGCGGCTCCGTCGCCTACAACCCCGAGGAGCTCGACGAGGCCGTCCGCTGGGGCCTGGCCCAGTCCCCCGTCGGCCAGGTCCTCGTCGAGGAGTCCGTCCTCGGCTGGAAGGAGTTCGAGCTCGAGGTCATGCGTGACCTCGCCGACAACGTCGTCGTCATCTGCGCCATCGAGAACGTCGATCCCATGGGCGTCCACACCGGCGACTCCATCACCGTCGCCCCCGCCCAGACCCTCTCCGACAAGGAATACCAGCTCATGCGCGACGCCGCCGCCGCCATCATCCGCCAGATCGGCGTCGAGACCGGCGGCAGCAACATCCAGTTCGCCGTCCACCCCCACGACGGCCGCCTCGTCGTCATCGAAATGAACCCCCGCGTCTCCCGCTCCTCCGCCCTGGCTTCCAAGGCCACCGGCTTCCCCATCGCCAAGATCGCCGCCAAGCTCGCCGTCGGCTACACCCTGGACGAGCTCCGCAACGACATCACCCGCACCACCCCCGCCTCCTTCGAGCCCGTCCTCGACTACTGCGTCGTCAAGATCCCCCGCTGGGCCTTCGAAAAGTTCCCCGAGGCCGATCCCACCCTCACCACCCAGATGAAGTCCGTCGGCGAGGTCATGGCCATCGGCCGCACCTTCAAGGAGGCCCTGCACAAGGCCGTCCGCTCCCTCGAGCTCGACCGCTGGGGCCTCACCCTCGACCGCCCCGTGCACGCCGAGGAGCTCCGCACCCTGCTCCGCGTCCCCACCCCCGACCGCCTGTTCGCCATCGGCGAGGCGTATCGGGCCGGGATGAGCACCGAAGCCATCCACGCCCTCACCCACATCGACCCCTGGTTCCTCGAGCAGATCCGCCAGCTCGTCGCCCTCGAGCCCCAGATCGCCGCCCGCGCCCTCACCGACCCCGCCCTCCTGCGCCGCGCCAAGCAGTGGGGCTTCGCCGACCGCCGCATCGCCGAGCTCACCGGCACCACCGAGCAGACCGTCCGCCAGACCCGCCTCGCCCACGGCATCCGCCCCACCTTCAAGACCGTCGATACCTGCGCCGCCGAGTTCGTCGCCCACACCCCCTACCTCTATTCCACCTACGAGGACGAGGACGAGGCCCCCCCGACCCCCCGCCCCAAGGTCCTCATCCTCGGCTCCGGCCCCAACCGCATCGGCCAGGGGATCGAGTTCGATTACTGCTGCGTCCACGCCGCCTTCGCCCTCCGCGCCCGCGGCGTGGAGGCCCTCATGGTCAACTGCAACCCCGAAACCGTCTCCACCGACTACGACACCTCCGACCGCCTCTACTTCGAACCCCTCACCCTCGAGGACGTCCTCGCCATCATCGACAAGGAACGTCCCCTGGGCGTCATCGTCCAGTTCGGCGGCCAGACCCCCCTCAAGCTCGCCGTCCCCCTCGCCCAGGCCGGCGTGCCCATCCTCGGCACCCCCCCCGACGCCATCGACCGTGCCGAGGACCGCCAGCGCTTCAGCGCCCTCCTCGCCGACCTCGGCCTGCGCCAGGCCCCCGGCGCCACCGCCCGCTCCCTGCCCGAGGCCCAGCACATCGCCGCCCAGATCGGCTACCCTCTCCTCGTCCGCCCGTCCTACGTCCTCGGCGGCCGCGCCATGCAGATCGTCCACGATCCGGAAGACCTGCAACACTACGTCGCCCAGGCCGTCCGCGTCAGCCCCCAGCACCCCATCCTCCTCGACAAGTTCCTCGAGGACGCCATCGAGATCGACGTCGACGCCGTCAGCGACGGCACCACCGTGGTCGTCGCCGGCGTCATGGAGCACATCGAGAAGGCCGGCATCCACTCCGGCGACGCCGCCTGCGCCCTGCCCCCCTACTCCCTCGGCGACGACCAGGTCCAGACCCTGCGTCAGCAGACCCACGCCCTGGCCCGCGCCCTCGGCGTCGTCGGCCTCCTCAACGTCCAGTTCGCCGTCCGCAACGACCAGGTCTACGTCCTCGAGGTCAACCCCCGCGCCTCCCGCACCGTCCCCTTCGTCTCCAAGGCCATCGGCCTCCCGCTGGCCAAGGTGGCCACCGACGCGATGCTGGGCGACCGCCTCGACCACCTCGCCGCCCTCGAAGCCCGCGAGCTCGGCCACCTCGCCGTCAAGGAGTCCGTCTTCCCCTTCATCAAGTTCCCCGGCGTCGACGCCGTCCTCGGCCCCGAAATGAAGTCCACCGGCGAGGTCATGGGCCTCGACCGCGACTTCCGCCGCGCCTACCTCAAGAGCCAGATCGCCGCCGGCTCGAGCCTGCCCAGCGCCGGCAAGGTCTTCATCAGCGTGAAGAACCGGGACAAGCGCGCGGTGGTGACGCTGGCGCGGCGCCTGGTCGAGATGGGCTTCGGCCTGGTCGCCACGGCCGGCACCGCGCGGGTTCTCGAGCGTCATGGCATGGCCGTGGAGGTGATCCACAAGGTCGCCGATGGCTACCGCCCGAACATCGTGGACCTCATGAAGCAGGGCGCGATCGCGCTCGTCTTCAACACGCCCGAGGACGGGCGGGCCCGCAAGGACTCGGCGCTCATCCGCCGCACGGCGGTGAGCCACCAGATCCCGTACCATCTGACGCTGGACGGCATCCAGGCCGCCATCGGGGCCATCGAGGCGCTGCTCAAGGAAGAGCTGACGGTCCTGAGCCTGCAGGAGTACCACCGTGCGGCATGAGCCCGCCGGCCGGCTGCTGGTCGCGCTGGACGTGGAGGGCCTGGACCAGGCCACGCGCCTGCTCGAGCAGCTGGCCGGGGTCGTGACCGGCTGCAAGATCGGCAGCCAGCTCTTCACGGCCGCGGGCCCCGCCGCCGTCGAGGCCGCGTGCAAGCGCGGCTTCCGCGTCTTCCTGGATCTCAAATTCCACGACATCCCCAGCACGGTGGCCGGGGCGGTGCGCGAGGCCACCCGCCTGGGTGTCTTCATGCTCAATGTCCACGCCGGCGGCGGGCGGGCCATGATGCAGGCCGCGGCCGAGGCGGCTGCAAAGGCGGCCGGGGACTTCGCCGTCCCGCGCCCCCTGGTGCTGGGCGTCACCGTACTCACGAGCCTCGACCGGCGAGCCCTGGAGGTGGAGCTGGGCGTGGCCTCGTCCGTCGAGGCCCACGTGCTGCGGCTGGCCCACCTGGCCCGCGCGGCCGGGCTGGACGGCTGCGTGGCCTCGCCGCGGGAGATCCGCGCGCTGCGCCTGCAGCTCGGCCCCTCCTGGGTCATCGTCACGCCGGGCATCCGGCCCGCCACCCCTCGAGCCCCCGACGATCAGATCAGGGTCGCCGGCCCCCGGCAGGCGCTCGAGGCCGGGGCCGACTACCTGGTGGTCGGCCGACCCATCACGGGCGCGCCCGACCCGCGGGCTGCCGCGCAGGCGCTGCTGGAGGAGCTTGGCCGATGACCCAACAGGAGGTCCTGGCGCTCTACGAGAAGACGGGCGCGCTGATGCGCGGGCACTTTCGCCTCAGCTCGGGCCTGCACTCCGCCGTGTATCTCCAGTCCGCCCTGGTGCTGCAGTATCCCGAGCACGCCACCGCCCTCGGCGCCGACCTGGCCGCCGCCTTCGGCCCGGTGGACGTGGCGACCGTCCTGGCCCCCGCCATCGGCGGCATCATCGTCGCCCACGAGGTGGCGCGCGCGCTGGGGGCCCGGGCGCTGTTCGCCGAGCGGGAGGGCGGCATCATGACCCTGCGGCGGGGCTTCTCCCTGGGGCCCGGCGAGCGGTGCCTGGTCGTCGAGGACGTCATCACCACCGGCGGCTCCACCCTGGAAGTCGTCGAGTGCGCGCAGAAGGCCGGCGCGGTCGTGGTGGGGGTGGGCGCGCTGATCGACCGCAGCGGCGGGACCACCCGGCTGCCGATGCCGCCGGCCTCGCTGGCCCGGGTGGACGCGGTCAACTACCGGCCGGAGGAGTGTCCGCTCTGCGCGACCGGCAGCCAGCCGATCAAGCCGGGCAGCCGGTCGGCCTGACCTCGGTCAGAGCCCCAGGTCTCTCAGGAATCTCCGGAAGGCGCCGGGCTTCTCGACGGGCTTCGGCGGCGCCGGCGGCGTGCGGGCTGCCAGCCGGATCATGACGTCGGCCCGCCGGCCGGCCTGCACCAGGACGTGCTTGACGTCCGGCAGGAAGCGCGGGTGGGTCACCCGCAGCCGGTACTCCCCCTCCCGGAGCTGGTAGCGGGCCCGACCGTCCCCGGCGGCCCCCAGGGTCGTGACGACGGCGTCGGTCGGAGTGAGGATCTCGACCGTGGCCCCGGCGATGGGCCGGCGCGAGCGGGCATCCTGCACGGTGGCGACCAGCTCGCCGTGCACCGGAGGCGGGGGCGCGGCCGCCCGGAGGCCGGTGAGGGAGGCGACGGTGCCGCTGATCGTGAGCAGGCCGGCGCTGATGCCGATGATGGCCTGATAGCGCGTGAGCGGCTGGCGCAGGATGCTCATCAGGCGCGACGGAGGTATCTCGGAGACCGCGCCGGCGTCCTGAGTCGTCGTGCATCCGTCCTGCGTCACGGGGGACGCGGCGGGGCAAGGAGCGCGCCAACGCATAAGAGGCTGAAATCTCGGGCGGAAGACGCCGCAGCGCTGACCGCCGACCGTCAACTGGTGGCACCCCAGCGCCAGATCGTCACCCCGAGCCCCGGCGGAGGTCAGTACTCGGGCGGGGCGTAGACGGTCACGAAGAACAGCGGCGTGGATCCGGGGTTGCGGACGTGGTGCCGCTCGCCGGCCGGGACGAGGGCCAGGGTGCCCGGCCCGCCCCGGTGCTCCCGCTGGCCGATCCGGATCAGGGCCTCGCCCTCGACCACGTAGATGATCTGGTCGCCGTCGTGCCGCTCCTCGGGGCCGGCGTCGGCCCCGGGGGCGATGGTCATGACCGCCGTCTGGCTTCGCTCGGTCTGCTGGAGAACCTTGAAGAACTGCCCGCGGTGCCGCGTGACATCCACCACGTCCATGGCATCCTCCCGGGGCCCCGGCCCTGGCCGCGAGGTCATCGTACCGCGCGAGCGGGAGCCGGGGCCCGGCGAGGGACGCTACTCGGTGGACGCCATCAGGCGGACGGTGACCCGCCGCTTCTGGGTATTGGGCAGGTTGCCGTCCTTGAGCACGCCCAGGCCGATGGCGTGGATGCGCGGCAGCTCGATGCCCTTCTCGACCAGGAAGCGCCGGACGGCCTCCACCCGCCGCTGGCTCAGCGCGAGGTTGTAGGGCACGGGGCCCCGGGCGTCCGTGTAGCCGGCCAGGTCCACCGTCAGCGAGGGGTTGGCCTGCATCTCCCTCACGACGGCCAGCAGCGCCGTCTGGGCGCCGTCGTCGAGCTCCCACCGGTCGAAGCCGAACGTGACCTCGATGACGTCCACCTGGATCCTGGCGTGGCGGTTGGCCCACAGGCGCTTCAGCCGGTCGTCCACGGCCTCCGCCCGCTGGAAGGCGGCGTCCGCCCGCCCGTGGGCCGCCTCGGCGCGGCCGTGGGCCGCGTCCGCCCGCTCCTGGGCCCCCTGCGCGAGGCTGCCCAGCTGCTGGACGTCACCCTCGACCTTCGTCACGCGGACCCCCACCCCCTCCACGCGCTGGGCCTGCTCGGCCAGCCTGGTGTCGATGTCCGCCTGCTGCTTGCTCACCACCTGGCGGACCCAGTCCTTGGTGGCGCACCCGCTCACCGCGACCGTCGCCGCCCCCAGCAGGATCAGCACCCTCGTCGCGCTCCGCATACCGCATCCTCCTTCGTGGACACCTCTGGTGTCGCCGCAACGCCGATGCAACCAGACCGCCAGACCTGCGCAAACCCTCCATCGCCGCGTCCGACGCGGGAATTCTCGAGGCCGGCGCGGTCCGGCGGGCGCCATGCGCGTTACGCCTCCGACACTGTCGGTCGTGCGGCTGACGGTGAAATCGTTTGCACACCTATGGCGGGCGGTGACGTCTGCCGCCGGGGGAACCGGTCAGGGGCGCAGGAGACCGTTCTGGACGGCCACGATGACCAGCCAGGCCAGCTGGCCCCCCACGAAGACCATGAGCGCCGGCTCCCGGCCGGCCTGGACCCGGGTGCGGTACTGCCAGAGGCCGAGGAGGAGTGCCAGCACCCCGAACAGCGTGCCGTCGTAGCGGGCGATCGTGCCCGACCGGAGCAGGAGCCCCCCCGCGAAGGTCCAGAGCACGTAGGCCCCGAGCCACTGGGCCAGGACCGAGACGAGCAGGGCCGGGCGCGAGCCCGACCGGCCGAGCAGCCGGGCCAGGGCGACGGCGGCGGCGCCGGCCAGCAGCAGGGCGGCCAGCGTGGCCAGCGTCACCCGGGTCACGTCCGGCTCCGGTACTCCGGCCGCCAGCGCAGCAGCCGCATCTCGACCTGCCTGATGCCCAGCGCCATCACGATGCCGATGACGCCCAGGGTCAGCAGGGCGACCATCATGTCAGCGGCGTTCAGGGTGCCGAGCGACTGGATGATCAGGTACCCCAGCCCCCCACCCGACTCGCCGCCCAGGAACTCCCCCACCACCACGCCGATGAGGGCGAAGGAGATGGAGGGGGTGAGCGAGGCGAAGGTCCAGGCCAGGGCGGAGGGAATGACGACGGTGCGCATGATCTGCCGCTCGCCGGCGCCCAGGAACCGCGCCGAGTGGATCAGGTCGGGGTCCACGCTGCGAGCGCCCTGGAACGTGTTGAAGAAGACGATGAAGAAGACGATCGTCCAGGCGAGCACGATCTTGGCCAGGAGCCCGAAGCCGAAGATCATCGTGACCAGCGGCACCAGGGCGATGCGGGGCAGGGAGTTGAAGGCCACGATGTAGGGACCGCAGATCCGCGCCAGCCCGTCGTTGCGGCCCAGCACCAGCCCGGCCACGAACCCGGTGGAGACTCCCACCACGAAGCCGCAGAGGGTGGACTGGATGGTGGAGAGGGCCATCGCCCCGAGCGTCAGGCGGACCTCGCCGGACATCAGGTGGACGAAGCGCTCGGCGATGGCTGAGGGGCGGCTGATGAAGAACGGGTCGATCCAGTAGAGGCCCGGCATCCGGGCCACCGCCTTGATGCCCGTCAGCCATTCCCAGGCGCCCAGCAGGACGACGAGGATCCCCACCTGCCAGGCCAGGACGCGCCGGCCCTCGCGGCTCATGGCCCCCGGTACTCCTCCCCCAGGACATGCCAGATCTGCCCGTACTGGGCCGCGTACTCGTCGGTCTCGCGCATCCGGATCACGTCGCGCGGCCGGGGCAGCTTCACGTCGTGGATCATCTTCACCCGCCCCGGGCGGCGGGTCATCACGACGATGCGGTCGGCCAGGGTGATGGCCTCCGAGAGGTCATGGGTGATGAAGACGACCGTCTGCCGCTTGGCGTCCCACAGCCGGAGCAGCTCGCCGTGCAGCTCGAGCTTGGTATGGGTGTCCAGGGCCCCGAACGGCTCGTCCATGAGCAGGATCTCCGGATCCACGACCAGCGTGCGCATGAGGGCCACCCGCTGCCGCATCCCGCCCGACAGCGTGGCCGGGAAGGCGTCCTCGAAGCCCTCCAGCCCGGCCAGCCGGATGGCCTCGGCCACCCGGCGCTCCTGCTCGGCGCCGCGCACGCCGCGATACTCGAGCCCCAGCGCGATGTTCCGGCGGACGGTCCGCCAGGGGAAGACCGTGTCCTTCTGGAAGACGTAGCCGACGCCCGGCGGCACCCCGGTCACGGGGCGGCCGTCGATCTCGATCCGCCCGGCGCTCGGGGTCACGAGGCCGCCGAGCATGTTCAGGATCGTGGACTTGCCGCAGCCGGACGGCCCGACGATGGCCACGAACTCCTGCTCGTGGATGTCGAAGGAGACGTCGCGGACCGCCTCGACCTCGCGCCCTCCCTCCCGGAAGGTCTTGCCGAGGCCCCGGACGACGATGCGCGGCCGCCGGCTCAGGACCCGTGCTTCGCCTGGGCCTTCTTGACGAAGGCCATGTCCACCGCCTGCCCGTAGGGGATGGGCTTCTCCACCGCGATCGGCAGCCACACCTTCATGCCGTTGGCGTAGTCCTTCTCGTCGATGGCGAAGTCCCAGTCGAAGATCGTCCGGTAGTAGCGGATGGAGCGGAGGACGTCCTCGCGCTTGAAGGTGTCCATGTACGGCTTGTGGATCAGCTCGGCGATCTCCTCGTCCCCGCTGCGCCGGATCCACTGCTGGGCCCGGTAGCAGGCGTTGACGTAGGCCTGGACCAGATCCGGGGACTTCTCGACCGTCTCCTTCAGCACGTAGCCCACCGTCACCGGGATGGGGCCGCCGAAGATCCGGTTCCAGGCGCTCTCGTCCAGCACGTCGAAGATGGCCTTGCCGAAGCCCTGGCCCTCCGCCGCCCACTGCCACTCGGGCACAGCCATGATCGCGTCGAACTTGCCCGCCTTGAGCCCGCCCAGCATCGTGGTCGAGGCCCCGCCCCCCACCCACTCCACGTGCTCGTGCACCGGCCGGCCGTCGGCGGCCTTGATGTTCTTGAGGACGTACACGCCGTACACGTAGGTCCCGGAGCCGATGGCGGTGGCCGCCACCACCGCCTTGCGGCCCACGAGCTTCTGGTCGGCCAGCCCGGCCACGCTGGTCACGCCCCGGTCGTACAGCTCCTTGCGCACGACGACGTTGGCGTAGCTGCAGCGCGAGTCGGTGGCGAACACCATGAGGGCGTCCTTGCCCTTCTCGGTGATCTTCAGCGGGTGGTTGGAGTCCCCGAGGGCGAACATCGCCTGACCCGCGGCCAGCGCCTGGACCACCTTGGCCCCACCGCCGGGCACCAGGAAGCTCGACACGGTCACGCCCTCGTCCTCGAAGAACTTCTTCTCCTTCGCCACCAGGTGCTGCCCGTAGACGAAGGTGGACACGCTGTGCGAGACGGTGATGGGCCGGCCCTGCGCCCGGGCGAGCCGCGGCCAGCCGGCCGCGAGCCCGGCGCCCGCCAGGGTGGTGGTCAGGAAGCGGCGGCGAGTGATCATCGCGATCCTCCTTGGCGAAGTGCGGCGAGAGTGTAGGGTGCCGGCGGCCGGAAGTCAAATCGCAAGCCCATGATTTCGCGGGAAAAACACCCGGCGGCCCCGGCGTCGCGACGGGCCCGGGCCGGTGGCCGACCGCCCCCGCCGCCTGTATGCTCTGCGAGCACAGCCATGTGGCGCTCGGGCCCCGTCTCCGGCCCGCAGGCTCCGCGCCGGCCGGCGCTCCGGACGTACCTCGTCCTGCTGGTCCTGATCACGCTGCTCCCCGTGCTGGCCTTCGCCTCCTGGCTGGTCGTCCGCCTGCAGGCCCAGGGCCGGGTCGCGCTGGAGCGCGGTCTCGTGGAGACCGCGCAGGCCCTGACGATCGCGGTGGACCGCGAGGTGGAGCGCGCGCTCGACGCCGTGCGGACGCTCGCCGCATCGGCCTCCCTGCGGGCCGGCGAGCTCGACCGGTTCCAGGGCGAGGCCCGGGCGGCGGTCGCCGTGCACGGCGGGCTCACCCGCGTCCTCCTCGTCGACGG
>JBBIIW010000023.1:0-15512 GCA_037446305.1 Candidatus Rokuibacteriota bacterium | reverse complement strand
CCGGCGGGCAGGGCGCCGCCGGCGTTGGCCGCCTGCAGCAGCTCGATGAAGCGGGTCACGATGGGCGCCAGCGGCTTCCGGCGCCGGTGGATGATGCCCACCGGCCGGACCAGGTCCGGCAGGGCGAACGGCACCACGGCCAGCGCCCGGACGCCGGCCTCCTTCTCGACGGTGTGGCGGGGCAGGATGCTGACGCCGGCGGCGATGATGATCGCCTGCTTGATGGTCTCGATGTTGTCGAACTCCATGACGACGTTCGGCCGCACCCCGCGCTGGCGCAGGGCCCGGTCGACGGCCTTGCGGATGGTCAGCTCGCGGTCGAAGGCCACGAAGGGCTCGCCGTTGAGGTCCTCCGGGCGCACCAGCCGGCGGCGGGCCAGGCGGTGGTTCGGATGGCAGACGAAGGCCATCGGCTCGTCGCGGAGGGGGACCACCGTGAGGCCGCGCTGGGCCGGCGGATAGGACATGACGCCGATGTCGGCCTCGTCGGCCAGCACCGCCTCCACCACCTTCTGGGGATGCAGGCACTCCAGCTGCACCCGGGCCTCCGGGTAGCGGGACATGAAGCGCTGGATGTGGTGGCTCATGTCGTGCAGGCCGACCGAGTAGATGGCGGCGACCCGGACCGTGCCCTCCATGCGGGCCTTCACGGACGCCACCTGGAGCCGCGCCTGCTCCCACCCCTCCAGCAGGGCGCGGCAGGCCTCGTAGAAGGCGAGCCCCTCGGCGCTGACCACGAACGGGCGCTTGGTGCGGTCGATCAGGGACACCCCCAGCTCGCGCTCCAGCTGCTGGACGGCCTGGCTGGCGGCGGACTGGGAGACGAAGTTCTGCTCGGCGCCCCGCGAGAAGGACCGGAGCCGGACGATGTCGCAGTACAGGCGCAGGGTCTCCAGGTGCACGGCCGGAGTCTACCATAAGCAAGGCTAATACCCATCATCTGATTTTTTCGGGGTGACTAATGCTGCGGGGCCGACTACTATCGTGCAACCGTTCACAAGGACGTGAGGGGATGACAGCAGAACGCCCGCCCGGATGGCCGTCGCCCCAGGGGCTCTACGACCCCCGCCACGAGCACGACGCCTGCGGGGTCGGCTTCGTCGTGCACATGAAGGGCCGGAAGTCCCACGACATCGTGGTCAAGGCCCTCCAGGTGCTCATCAACCTGCTGCACCGAGGGGCCTGCGGCTGCGAGCCGAACACCGGCGACGGCGCCGGCATCCTGCTGCAGATGCCCGACCGCTTCCTGCGCCGGGAGGCGGCCCGGCTGGGCATCGCGCTGCCGCCCCCCCGGGAGTACGGCTGCGGCCTGGTCTTCCTGCCCCGCGACCCCGGCCAGGCCCAGAAGGTGCAGGTGCTCCTGCACACGCTGGTGGAGGAGGAGGGCCAGCGCCTGCTCGGCTGGCGGGACGTCCCCACCGACGACCGCCTGCTGGGGGCCACCGCCCGCTCGGTGGAGCCCGCGATCAAGCAGGTCCTGATCGGGCGCGGGCCGGCCGTGCGCGACCACGCCCACTTCGAGCGCAAGCTCTACGTGATCCGGAAGCTGTTCGAGAAGTCGGTGGCCGCGCTGGACATCCCGGAGAACAAGTTCGCCTACATCCCGAGCCTGAGCGCCAACACGCTCATCTACAAGGGCATGCTCTCGGCCGACCAGATCGCCACCATGTACCCCGACCTGGTGGACCCCGAGGTCGAGTCGGCCCTGGCCCTGGTCCACCAGCGGTTCAGCACGAACACGTTCCCGTCCTGGCCGCTGGCCCACCCCTACCGGTACATCGCCCACAACGGCGAGATCAACACGCTCCGGGGCAACATCAACTGGATGCGGGCCCGGGAAGCGCTCTGCCGCTCCGACCTCCTGGGCGAGGATCTCCGGAAGGTCTTCCCGGTCACCCGGGAGGGGCTGAGCGACTCGGCCACCTTCGACAACGTGCTCGAGTTCCTGGTCATGAACGGGCGCTCCCTGCCCCACGCCATCCTGATGATGATCCCGGAGCCGTGGCAGAACCACGAGTCCATGAGCCCCGAGCGCCGGGCGTTCTACGCCTACCACGCCTCGCTCATGGAGCCCTGGGACGGCCCGGCGTCCATCGCCTTCACCGACGGCACCGTCATCGGCGCCGTCCTCGACCGCAACGGCCTCCGGCCCTCGCGCTACTACGTCACCCGCGACGACCTGGTCATCATGGCGTCCGAGGTCGGCGTGCTCGACATCCCGCCCGAGCAGATCGTGCTCAAGGGCCGTCTGCAGCCGGGCCGGATCTTCCTGGTGGACACCGCGCAGGGGCGGATCATCGCCGACGAGGAGATCAAGGCGTCGCTGGCGGCCGAGCGCCCGTACGGGAAATGGCTGCAGGAGAACCTGGTGCGGCTGGAGGACCTGCCCGCCCAGCCGGTGCCGGAGCCCGACCATGCCTCCGTGCTGCAGCGCCAGATCGCCTTCGGCTACACCCACGAGGACCTCCGGATCATCCTGGCCCCGATGGCCCGGCAGGGCGAGGAGCCGGTGGGGTCCATGGGCACCGACTCGGCCCTGGCCGTGCTCTCGGACCGGCCCCGGCCGCTGTACGACTACTTCAAGCAGCTCTTCGCCCAGGTGACCAATCCTCCGCTGGACCAGATCCGCGAGGAGCTGGTCACCTCCATGGAGTCCACCATCGGTCCGGAGGGCAACTTGCTGGACCCCCGGCCCGAGTCGTGCCGGCAGATCCACCTCAAGGATCCCGTGCTCTCCAACGAGGACCTGGCCCGGATCCGGCACCTGGCGCATCCCTGGTTCCGCGCCGTCACCCTGCCCATGCTCTACCCGGTGGCGGAGGGCGCGGCGGGCCTGGAGCGCGCCCTGGAGGCCCTGCAGCGGCAGGCCAGCCAGGCCATCGCCGAGGGCCACAACATCGTGATCCTGAGCGACCGCGGCCTGGACCGCGAGCAGGCCGCCATCCCGAGCCTCCTGGCCACCGCCGCCGTCCACCATCACCTGGTCCGGCGGGGGGAGCGCACGCGCTGCGGCCTGGTCGTGGAGAGCGGCGACGCCCGCGAGGTCCACCACCTGTGCCTGCTGATCGGCTACGGCGCGGGCGCCGTGAATCCCTGGGTGGCCTTCGAGACGCTGGACGACATGATCGCGCAGGGCCTCCTGCCCGGCGTGGACCGGGCCGCGGCCGTCCGCCACTACATCAAGGCCCTGAACAAGGGGATCCTCAAGGTCATGGCCAAGATGGGGATCTCCACCCTGCAGAGCTACTGCGGGGCGCAGATCTTCGAGGCCATCGGGCTCGACACCGACTTCGTCCACCGCTACTTCACCGGCACCCCCTCGCGGATCTCCGGCATCGGCCTGGACGTGATCGCCGAGGAGGTCCGCCTGCGCCACCGCCGGGCCTTCCCGGAGCGCCCCGCCGGGGAGCTGGACCTGGACTGGGGCGGCGAGTACCAGTGGCGTCGCGACGGGGAGCACCACATGGTGAACCCCGACATGATCGCCCGCCTCCAGCAGGCCACCCGGGCCGGCAGCTATGCGGTGTTCAAGGAGTACTCGGCGCTGGTGGACGACCAGAGCCGCCGGCGCGCCACGCTGCGCGGGCTGATCGAGCTGAAGTACGCCGCCCGGCCCATCCCGCTGGAGGAGGTGGAGCCGTGGGAGGCCATCGTCAAGCGCTTCGCCACCGGCGCCATGTCCTACGGCTCCATCAGCCAGGAGGCCCACGAGACGCTGGCCATCGCCATGAACCGCATCGGGGGCAAGTCCAACACGGGCGAGGGCGGCGAGGATCCGGCCCGGTACCGGCGCGATCCCAACGGCGACTGGCGGCGGAGCGCCGTCAAGCAGGTGGCCTCCGGCCGGTTCGGCGTGACCAGCGAGTACCTCGTCAACGCCGACGACCTGCAGATCAAGATGGCGCAGGGCGCCAAGCCCGGCGAGGGCGGGCAGCTGCCGGGCCACAAGGTGTACCCGTGGATCGCCCGGGTGCGCTACGCCACGCCCGGCGTGGGGCTCATCTCGCCGCCGCCGCACCACGACATCTACTCCATCGAGGATCTGGCCCAGCTCATCCACGACCTGAAGAACGCCAATCCCCGGGCCCGCATCCACGTCAAGCTGGTGGCCGAGGTCGGCGTGGGCACGGTGGCGGCGGGCGTGGCCAAGGCTCACGCCGACGTGGTGCTGATCTCCGGCCACGACGGCGGGACCGGCGCCTCCCCCCTGACCTCCATCAAGCACGGCGGCATCCCCTGGGAGCTGGGGCTGGCCGAGACCCAGCAGGTGCTGGTCCTCAACAAGCTGCGCGACCGCATCGTGGTCCAGGTGGACGGCCAGCTGAAGACCGGCCGCGACGTGGCGATCGCGGCCCTGCTGGGCGCCGAGGAGTACGGCTTCTCCACCGCGCCGCTGGTCGTGCTGGGCTGCATCATGATGCGCGTCTGCCACCTCAACACGTGCCCGGTCGGCATCGCCACCCAGGACCCGGAGCTGCGCCGGCGCTTCGCCGGCAAGCCCGAGTACGTCGTCAACTTCTTCCGGTTCCTGGCCGAGGAGGTGCGCGAGCACATGGCCCGGCTGGGCTTCCGGACGATGGACGAGATGATCGGCCGGGTGGACCGCCTGGACTTCAAGCCGGCGCTCGACCACTGGAAGGCGCGGGGCCTGGACCTGTCCACCATCCTCTACCAGCCGCCCATGCCGCCCGAGGTGGCCCGGCGGTGCGTCACCACGCAGGATCACGGGCTGGAGCGGGCCCTGGACCGGACCACGATCATCCCCGCCTGCCGGGAGGCGCTGGAGCACGGCAAGCCCGTCCGGCTGCACCTGCCGATCCGGAACGTCAACCGCACCGTCGGCACCATGCTGGGCTACGAGGTCACCTCGCGCTGGGGCGGCGAGGGGCTGCCGGACGACACGATCGCGATCCACTTCACCGGCTCCGCCGGGCAGTCCTTCGGGGCCTTCCTGCCCCGCGGCATCACCTTCACCCTGGAAGGCGACGCCAACGACTACTGGGGCAAGGGGCTGTCCGGCGGCCGGCTGATCGTCGTGCCCCCCCGCACCGCGCGCTTCGTCGCCGAGGAGAACATCATCATCGGCAACGTCGCCCTCTACGGGGCGACCGGGGGCGAGGCCTACGTGCGGGGGGTGGCCGGGGAGCGCTTCGCGGTCCGCAACAGCGGCGTCCACGCCGTGGTGGAGGGCATCGGCGACCACGGCTGCGAGTACATGACGGGCGGCCGGGTGGTGGTCATCGGCCGCACGGGCCGGAACTTCGCGGCCGGCATGTCGGGCGGCGTGGCCTACGTGCTGGACGTGGACGGCGACTTCGCCCGCCGGTGCAACCGGGGCCTGGTGGACCTCGAGCCGCTCGACCAGGCCGAGGACATCGCGCTGGTCCGGGACCTCCTCCAGCGGCACGTGGAGTACACGCGTTCCAGCCTCGCGGCCCGGCTCCTGCGCGACTGGCTCGCCGTGCGACCGCGCTTCGTCAAGGTCATGCCGCGCGACTACCGCCGCGTCCTGGAGGCCGAGGCCCGGGCCCGGGCCGAGGGGCGCGAGCCGACCTTCGCCGAGCTGGTCGGAGCCGGCCGTGGGTAAGCCGACCGGGTTCCTGGAGACCGGGCGCCGGAAGTGGCCGACCCGCCCCGTCGCCGAGCGCATCCGGGACTGGAAGGAGGTCTACCTCCCCTACCCGGCGGACGAGCTCGAGCGGCAGGCGGCCCGCTGCATGGACTGCGGCGTCCCGTTCTGCCACCAGGGGTGCCCGCTGGGCAACCTGATCCCCGACTGGAACGACCTGGTCTACCGGCACCGCTGGCCCGACGCGCTCCAGCGCCTGCACGCCACCAACAACTTCCCCGACTTCACGGGGCGGCTCTGCCCCGCGCCCTGCGAGGGCTCGTGCGTGCTGGGGATCAACGACGACCCGGTGACCATCAAGGCGGTCGAGCTGGCCATCATCGAGCACGGGTTCGACCAGGGCTGGGTGGTGCCCCAGCCGCCCGCCGTGCGCACCGGCAAGAAGGTGGCCGTGGTGGGGTCCGGCCCGGCGGGGCTGGCCGCCGCCCAGCAGCTCAACCGCGCCGGGCACTGGGTCACCGTCTTCGAGCGCGCCGACCGCATCGGCGGGCTGCTCCGCTACGGCATCCCCGAGTTCAAGATGGAGAAGGCCTTCCTGGACCGGCGCCTGCGGCAGATGGAGAAGGAGGGCGTCGTGTTCCAGCCCAACGCCGACGTCGGCGTGGCCATCCCGGTGGCCGAGCTGCAGCGGGAGTTCGACGCCATCGTGCTCGCCTGCGGGGCGGGCCAGCCGCGCGACCTGCCCGTCCCCGGCCGCGAGCTGCGCGGCATCCACTTCGCCATGGAGTACCTGACCCTGCAGAACCGGCGCTGCGAGGGCGACAGCATTCCCGACGAGGCGTTCATCACGGCCCAGGGCAAGCGGGTGGTGATCATCGGCGGCGGTGACACCGGGGCCGACTGCCTGGGCACCGTGCACCGCCAGGGCGCCGTCTCGGTGCACCAGTTCGAGCTGCTGCCGCGCCCGCCCGACACCCGTGCCCCCGACAACCCGTGGCCGCAGTGGCCCAACGTCTTCCGGGTCTCGACCGCCCACGAGGAGGGCGGCGAGCGCTGGTACTCGGTCTCGACCGAGCGGTTCCTGGGCGACGAGCGCGGGCACGTGCGCGCCCTGGAGGCGGTCAGGGTGGAGCCGGTGCGCGAGGGCGGGCGGCTGGCGTTCCGGCCCATCCCCGGCAGCGCCTTCACGCTGCCGGTGGACCTGGTCCTGCTCGCCATGGGGTTCCTGGGGCCCGAGCGCCGGGGCCCGATCGAGGCGCTGAACCTCCGCCTCACCGAGCGCGGCAACGTCTGGCGGGACGAGAACTGGATGACGAGCGTGCCCGGGGTCTTCGCCTGCGGCGACATGCAGCGCGGCCAGTCGCTGATCGTCTGGGCCATCGCGGAGGGCCGGTCCTGCGCGCGGGGCGTGGACCGCTACCTCATGGGCCAGTCGGACCTCCCCGCCCCACTCTAGCCCCGGAGGCCGCCACCGTGTCGCTGAGCGCCGCCGAGCGCCAGCGGTTGATCGAGCAGTACGCGCGGGGCCCGGACCGGCTGGCGGCCGCGCTGGCCACCGTGCGGGCGGTGCGCGACAGCACCGCCCACCTGCTTCGCCGCCTGCCCGGGGAGGCGTGGGCCCGGGCCGGCCGCCACACGGAGTCGGGGCGCTACACCGCCGAGGACTGGCTTCGCCTCTACGCCGAGCACCTGGAGGTCCACGCCCGGCAGATCGAGGCCAACCTGGCGGCCTGGCGCGCCCGGTAGCCGCCGCTCAGCGCGGGCTCTGCCAGGCCACCCGCCCCACGAAGAAGGGGCCCAGGCGCTCCAGGTACTGCGAGGTCTGCACGGTCCGGCGCATGGCCTGCACCAGGTGCGAGAGCGGGTGCAGGTCCCGCCCGACCAGCCCGATGACGAAGTCGTTGTCGCCCGCGTCGAGCCCGTGGCAGGCCAGCCGGATGTCGTGGGCCAGGTCGGCGTCGCCGTAGGCCCGCCCCAGCACGCTGTGCTCGCGGATGATGGCCCCCTGCTCCTGCGGGGCCAGCCGGGCGAAGGCGCCGGCCCGCCGCAGCGGGTACCAGATGGCCCAGGGCCAGGCCGGGTTGAGCGCCGCCCGGCGCGGCCGCTCCAGCAGCCAGTCCAGGAGGTCGGTCTCGAACCCCGAGGCGTAGGTGCGGCCGAACATCGTGAAGGCCGGCCGGTGCTGGAGGGGCGCGAAGGGCTCGCCGTGGAGCAGCTCGCGGAACTCGGTGACGAAGAACGCCGGGTCCTCGTGCATGGCCAGGACGCCGACGCCGCGGGGATCGTTGAGGTCCTGGTACAGCACCCCGGGCAGGCGGCCGGCCTCCAGCGCCCGCACCAGCGGCTTGATGTCCGCGCAGGCGGTGAAGACCTGCAGCTGCATGAACAGGCGGCGGTCCACCGCCAGCCCGCCGGCTCCCCGCTCTTGCACGTCGATCCTCGGCTGCTCCGCCGCGCTCATGCTCGGGCCTCCCGTGCCGCCGCGCTCAGCCTCCTCGGGTGTGCATCTCCAGGTGGGGGTCGCGCCGCAGCTGGGTGATCCCGGCCAGCGGCGCCCGGTCCCGCAGGCCCAGGCGCTCCTCGGCGCCCCGGTCCGCCCGCGCCCGCCACCCGTCACGGATCAGCGCTCTCAGCGCCTCCTCCGGGGCGCCGCCGCGCAGCGGCCCCCGGAGGTCCACCCCCCGCGCGGCGTAGAGACAGAGGTACCAGACGCCGTCCGCCGTCAGGCGGCTGCGATCGCAGGCCCGGCAGAACGGCGCCGTCGTGGAGGCGATGATCCCGAAGGTGGTGCCGTCGGGCAGGCGGAACCGCTCGGCGGGCGCGCTGCTGTCCGGCTCCACGACCGGCTCGATCCGGCCGTAGCGTCGCCCGAGGACGTCGAGGATCTCGGCGCGGGTCACGACCTGGGCCATGGACCAGCGCGTGGCGCCCCCCACATCCATGTACTCGATGAAGCGGATCTCGGCCGGGACCGTGCGGGCGAACTCGACGAGGGCCGCCAGCTCGTCGTCGTTGACGCCGCGCATCACCACCGTGTCGAGCTTCGTGCCGGTGAACCCGGCCCGCGGCACGGCGGCGATGCCGGCCAGCACCTGCCGGTGCACCGCGGCCGGCCGCCGGGTCAGCGGCGTGAAGCGCTCGGGCCGGAGCGTGTCCAGGCTCACCGTGACGCGGTGCAGGCCCGCCGCCCGCAGGGCCGCGGCCTGCTCGGCCAGCAGCACGCCGTTGGTGGTGATGGCCAGGTCGCGCAGGCCGGGCTTGGCCGCCAGCAGCCGGATCAGTTCGGGCAGGTTCCGCCGCAGCAGCGGCTCGCCGCCGGTCAGCCGGACCTTGTCCACCCCCAGGCCGACGAAGACGTCCACCAGCCGGCTGATCTCCTCGAAGTGGAGGATCTCCTGGCGGGGCAGCCAGACGTACTCCTCCTCGGGCATGCAGTACTGGCAGCGCAGGTTGCAGCGGTCGGTGACCGAGATGCGGAGGTTCCGCAGCGGCCGGGCGTAGGTGTCCGTCAGCGGCATCACGAGACTCCGGCCGGGACCGCGGCCTCGGCCTGCGCCCGCTCCCACTCCCGCACCAGGCCGGCCTTCTTCACGCCCACCTCGAAGTGGTCCCACGGCAGGCGCTCGTCCACGGGACGGGGCCGCGTGGTGTAGAAGGCGGGGTCGCCGTCCCACTCCCGCAGGGCCCGCCGCCAGTCCCCGTCGAGCCGGGCCGCCAGCTCCAGGAAGTCGGCCACCCGGCGGTCGCCCCGCGCCAGCAGGGCCTGCAGGGCCGCCTCGCGGGGGTTCTCGTGGACGACGCGGACGCCGGCCAGGCGGCGGACGGCCCGCTTGATGACGTCGAGCTTGGCGGCCAGGGACTCGGCGCCGTCGAAGGGCGCCCACTGGAACGGCGTCCAGGGCTTGGGGACGAACGAGGAGATGGACAGGGTGAGCCGCCCGAAGGGCCGGCCGGCCGGGTCGAGGACGCGCAGGCGCTCGAGCATCCGGGCGGCCAGCTCGCCGATGGCCTCCACGTCCTCCGCCGTCTCGGTCGGCTGCCCGATCATGAAGTAGCACTTGAGGTTGGGAATGCCGTGCCGGCGGACGATGTCGCACGCCGCGTACAGCTGCTCGTCGCTGATCGCCTTGCGGATGGCCCGCCGCAGCCGCTCGGTGCCGGCCTCGGGCGCCACCGTCAGCGTGCGATGGCCGCCCCGGGCCAGCGCCGCCGCCAGGTCGTCGCTCAGGCTGTCCGCGCGCAGCGACGAGATGGAGAGCTCGAGGCCCCGGGCCTCGATGACCTTCAGCAGCTCGCCGATCCACGGGTAGTCCGACACGCAGGCGCCCACCAGCCCGATCCGCCGGTTGGCCGGATCCTCCGCCAGCCGGGCCACCGTCGCCTCCAGGCTGCCCACGGTGCGGTGGCGGACCGGCCGGTAGACCTGACCCTCCAGGCAGAAGCGGCACCCGCGACCGCAGCCCTTGCCCACCTCCAGCAGGGCCATGTGGCCGTACTCGGCGTTCGGCGTCTTCACCAGCGAGATCGTCTCGAAGCGGCTCACGTCGGTCAGCCGGCGCTTGACCACCGGCAGGGGCGCGCCGTCCCGGGGTGTGACGCCGGCCAGGCTGCCGTCGGCGTGGTAGTCGACGCGGTAGCGCCCGGGGACGTAGACCCCCGGCAGGGCGGCGACGCGCTCCAGGAACGCCTCCCGGTCACCGGCCGCCTCCCGGTAGACCGCGAGCAGCTCCCCCACCAGCTCCTCGCCCTCCCCGACCGCGATGAAGTCCATGAAGGGCGCCACCGGCTCCGGGTTCGAGAAGGCGCACACGCCGCCCATGAGCACGACGGGGTCGTGCGGCCGGCGCTCGGCCGCCCGCAGCGGGATCCCGGCCAGCGCCAGCAGGCGCAGGGCGTTGATGTAATCGCCCTCGTAGGTGATCGAGAATCCGATCAGGTGGAAGTCGGACAGCGGGCGCTGGGACTCGAGCGAGAACGGCGGCGTGCCGGTGCGCCGGAGCTCCTCGACATCCTCGGGGTCGGGCAGGAACACGCGCTCGCAGACGACGTCCGGCAGACGGTTCAGGTGCCAGTAGATGGTCTGGAACCCCAGGTTCGACATGCCCACCGCGTAGGTGTTGGGGTAGACGAGGGCGACGGCGGTCCTGCCGCCCCAGTCCTTGCGGAACGCCCCCTCCTCGGCGGCCAGCAGGCGCTGGGCCTTCTTCTTCAGGTGCCAGGACATCTGCGCCACTGTACCACACGGCCGGGGACGGTCCCGGCCGGCTCAGCCCTTGATGACGCCGATCGGACGCAGCCGGGCCACCCGGGTGGAGATGCCGAACCGGTGCACGACGTCCACGACGTCCTGGACGTCCTTGTAGGCCTCCGGCATCTCCTCGGCCAGCGCATCGCGGCCGGCGGCGCGGGCCACGATGCCGGCCCGGGCCAGCTCGTCGGCGATGCGACGGCCCCGGGCGGCCTTCACCGCCGCCGTGCGGCTCATCACGCGCCCGGCGCCGTGGCAGGTGCTGCCGAAGGTTTCCCGAATGGCCAGCGGGGTGCCGACCAGGAGGAACGAGTAGCGGCCCATGTCCCCGGGGACCAGCACCGGCTGCCCGGGGAAGGCCCGGGTCGCCCCCTTTCGGTGCACCAGGAGCGTGCGGCGCCGGCCGTCCACCTCGTGCTCCTCCACCTTGGCGATGTTGTGCGCGACGTCGTAGACGACGCGCATGGCCCCGGCCGACGGCAGCCCCAGCACCCGCTGGAAGACCTCCCGCGCCCAGTGCGTCAGCAGCTGCCGGTTGGCGAAGGCGAAGTTGGCCGCCGCCCGCATGGCCCCCAGGTAGCGCTGCGCCTCCTCGGAGGCGATGGGCGCACAGGCCAGCTGGCGGTCGGGCACCGTGATGCCGTAGCGGCGCAGGGCGGCCTCGGTGACCTTGAGGTAGTCGGTGCAGACCTGGTGGCCGAGCCCGCGGGAGCCGGTGTGGATCATCACCGTCACCTGCCCGGCGCGGACGCCCAGCCGGGCCGCCACGGCCTCGTCGTAGACCTCGTCCACCACCTGCACCTCCAGGAAGTGGTTGCCGGACCCCAGGGTGCCGAGCTGCTGGCGACCCCGGTCGAGCGCGTGCTGGGAGACGGCCTCGGGCTCGGCGCCGGGCAGGCAGCCGCCCGACTCCAGGTGCTGCAGGTCGTCGGGCTCACCGAGGCCGCGGCCGACCGCCCAGGCGGCGCCGCGGCGCAGGACCTGCGTCAGGTCGGAGGGCGTCAGCGTGAGCCGGCCCCGCGAGCCGACGCCGGTGGGCACGCCGGCGAAGAGCGCATCCACGAGCGGGCCGAGACGCGGCCGCACCTCCTCCTCGTCGAGACCGGCGGCCAGCAGCCGGACCCCGCAGTTGATGTCGAAGCCGATGGCGCCGGGGCTCACCACGCCGTGCTCGGCATCGGTGGCGACGACGCCGCCGACGGGCAGCCCGTACCCCTGGTGGATGTCCGGCATGGCCAGCGCCGCCCGGACGATGCCCGGCAGGGTGGCGCCGTTGGCGAGCTGCTCCAGCGAGGCGTCGTTCCGGATCAGCCGCAGCAGGCCCTCGTCGGCCACCACGAGCCCCGGCACGCGCATGCCGGGCCGGGCGTCCGGCGGGATGCGCCACAGGTAGGGACCGACCTGCTCGACCTTCATCGGAACGATTATTGTACCGGGACGGCCGGCGTCAGCCGGCGACGACGGGGCGCGAGCGGCGATGCGTCCAGGCCAGCCCGATCAGCGCCACCAGCACGCCGGCGACGCTGGCCAGCTGCGGCACGCGGAACTCGCCCACCCAGAAGCTGTCGAGGCGCAGGGCCTCGATCGCGAAGCGACCGACGGAGTAGAGCCCGAGGTACGCGAAGAACAGGGCGCCGGGGTGCGCGCGCAGCCGGGGCCGGAGCCAGGCGATCAGGACCAGGAACACGCCGAAGTCCCAGAGCGACTCGTAGAGGAACGTCGGGTGGAAGTAGTCGAACTGCGCGTACCCGGGGGGGCGGTGGGGCGGCGAGATGTAGAGCTTCCAGGGCAGGTCGGTCGGGCGGCCGAAGGCCTCCTCGTTGAAGAAGTTCCCCCACCGGCCGATGGCCTGCCCGAGGGCGATGGCGGGGCCGGCCACGTCCAGGCCCCGCAGGACCGGCAGGCGCCACTTCCAGGCCAGCCAGACGCCCACCAGCGGGCCGACGATCAGCCCCCCGTGGATGGCCAGCCCGCCCTCCCAGACGGCGACGATCTTCGCGGGGTACTGGCCGTAGTAGTCCCAGTTGAAGATGACCTCGTAGACCCGGGCGCCGACCAGGCCGGCCAGGATGGCCCACTGCCCGGCGGCGATGATGTCGTCGGCCGGCAGGCCCTCCTTGCGGGCCTGCCGGTGGCCGACCCAGAGGCCGGCGACGATGGCCAGGGCCATGAGAATGCCGTACCAGCGGATGACGATGGGGCCGATCTCGAACGCGACGGCGCCGGGCGAGGCGAACACGTCAGGTACGATACGCCGGCCGACCGGAGACTGGTAGGGGCGGCAGGATTCGAACCTGCAAGTCCTTGCGGACGGAGGATTTTAAGTCCTCTGCTTGTGCCAGTTCAGCAACGCCCCCGTGGCGTGATTATAGCGGGACTGGAGGCGGCGAGCGGATTCGAACCGCTGTATAGAGGTTTTGCAGACCTCCGCCTTGCCACTTGGCTACGCCGCCGTCAGCCGGTCAAGGACCGCCGAGCGGGGCTGGGTGGAGCGGGAAACGGGATTCGAACCCGCGACCCCGACCTTGGCAAGGTCGTGCTCTACCACTGAGCTATTCCCGCGTGCCCGCCTCCCCGGCAGCGCCCTATCCTACCACACCGTCCCCTACCGTCCAGTCGCCCCGGCCTCGCGCAGCGCGGCCGCCGCGTCCTCGGGGGGCACCGGGTTGATGAAGAACCCGCTGCCCCACTCGAAGCCGGCCACCTTGGTCAGCTTGGGGATGACCTCCAGGTGCCAGTGGAACTGCTCGAGGGCGGGCTCGTGCAGCGGCGCGCTGTGCAGCATGAAGTTGAAGGGCGGGGCGTTCAGGACCCGGTTCATCCGCCGCATGAACTCCTGCAGCACCCCGGCCAGGGCCCGCAGCTCCTCCACCCCCGACTCCTCGAAGTGCGAGCGATGCCGGGCGGGCAGGATCCAGGTCTCGAACGGAAACCGGGGCGCGAACGGGGCCAGCACGACGAAGTCGTCGCGGTCCAGGATGAGCCGCCGCCGGCCCCGCCGCTCCTCGCGGACCACGTCGCACCAGACGCAGCGCTCCTTCAGCTCGTAGTGCTTCGCCGCTCCCGCCAGCTCCTCCAGCACCATGCTGGGGATGATGGGGGTGGCGATGAGCTGCGAGTGCGGGTGCTCGAGCGAGGCGCCGGCGGCCTCGCCATGGTTCTTGAAGACCAGGATGTACTGGAAGCGGCCGTCCTTCTTGAGGTCGAGCATCCGGTCGCGGAAGGCCAGCAGCACGTCGGCCACGGCGTCGGGGCTCATGGTGTCCAGCGCCGCCCCGTGCGCGGCGCTCTCGATGACGACCTCGTGGGCTCCGACGCCGGACATGCGGTCGTAGGGCCCCTCGCCGCTCAGCTCCAGCTCACCCTCGATCCGCAGCGCGGGGAACTTGTTGGGCACCACCCGGTAGGTCCAGCCGGGGGTGTTGGGGGCCGTCTCGGGCGGCCGGCCGGCCAGGATCTCGGGTGGCGTCTTGTCCTCGTGGCCGGGACAGAAAACGCAGCTGCTGAGACGGGGGCGGACGGGCTCGGGGCCGAAGTCCGAGGGGCGGCGGCCGCGCTCGGTGGAGATGATGACCCATCGCCCGACCACCGGGTCCTTCCGCAGCTCGGGCACTAGGCGTCCTCCGGTCTGGCCGCCCGGGCCAGCAGCGAGTCCAGCGCCTGGACTGCCGGCTTGCCGTCGAAGAGGACGGCGGCCACCTCGGTGCAGATCGGCAGGCTCACGCCGTGGCGGCGGGCCAGTGCCAGGGCCGAGGTCACCGTCCGCGCGCCCTCGGCGATCATCCGCGTCTGCGCCTCGACGGCCTGCTGGCTCTGGCCCGCCGCCAGCGCCATGCCGAGCGCACGGTTCCTGGACAGCGTGCCCGTGCAGGTCAGGACCAGGTCCCCCAGCCCGGCCAGGCCCGCCAGGGTGGGGGCCTGGGCGCCGAGCGCGACCCCGAGCCGCGTGATCTCCGCCAGCCCGCGGGTGATGAGGGCCGCGCGGGCGTTCTCGCCGAGCCCCAGCCCGTCGGCGAGGCCGGTGGCGATGGCCATCACGTTCTTCAGGGCCCCGCCCACCTCGACGCCGACCACGTCGCGGTTCGTGTAGAGCCGGAACTCGCGGGTGCCCAGCGCCGCCTGGAGCCGGGCGGCCAGCGCGGCGTCGGCGGAGGCGACCACGCAGGCCGTGGGGCGCCCCAGCGCGACCTCGCGGGCGAACGTGGGGCCGGACAGGGCGGCCACGGGCGCGCCGGGAAACCGCTCGCTCACCAGCTCGGTCATGCGCAGGTGCCGCTCGGGATCGAACCCCTTGGTGGCGGAGACGATGGGCACCCGGGCCGGCACGGCGGGCAGGTCCTTCAGCACGCCCCGGACGAACTCCGACGGCACCACCAGCAGCAGGACGTCCACGCCCGCCACCGCCTCGGCATGATCCCGGGTGGGGACGATGGCGGGCGGGCACTCGATATCCGCGAGGTAGATCGGGTTGCGACGGTCGCGGCGGATCCCCTCCACGACCTCGGCCTCCCGCGCCCACAGCGTCACCGCGGCCCCGGCCCGGGCCAGGTGCACCGCCAGCGCCGTGCCCCAGCTGCCGGCCCCGATCACGCCCACCTTCATGCGCGGCGCTCGCCCAGCCGGCGCTCGTTGCCGGCCAGCAGCCTCCCGATGTTCTCGTGGTGCCGGCCGATGACGAGGGCGGCGCCGGCGGCG